>JBBRZF010000079.1:0-14196 GCA_038236965.1 Terriglobales bacterium
CGAACGCCACCGTCACCATCGACTCCGTTCGCGGACCTCAAGTCACTCGCACAGACAATTACGGCGCCTTTGCGATTCCCAACGCACCTGAACGCGCCACCCTCATCGTGGAGGCACCGGGATTTTCTTCGGTTCGCAAAACCTTGTCCGCCGCAATGCCCAATCCTGCCATCGTGATGTCCGTTGCGCCTTCGCGAGAGCAGATCACCGTCACCCCCACGCGTACAGATATCGCTGCCGCCAACACTCCGAGCGTCACCGTGGTGCCTCGCGAGCAGATTCGCGATTCCGGCGCTGTAACCGTCGACGACGCGCTTCGCCAGGTCCCCGGGTTCACTCTGTTCCGTCGTTCCGGCAGCGCCACAGCAAACCCGACGACGCTTGGCGTCTCCTTGCGCGGAGTCGGCGCCAGCGGGGCCAGTCGCGCACTCGTGCTTAGCGACGGCGTTCCGCTCAACGATCCTTTTGGTGGTTGGATCTACTGGGGACGCGTTCCGCGCGAAGCCATCGACCGCGTCGAAGTAGTTCGTGGCGGCGCATCCAGCCTCTACGGGTCCGGCGCCTTGGGAGGCGTCATCAATATCCTGCCGCTCGCTCCGCAGGACACCACGCTTTCCGTCGAGACCTCGATGGGCAATCTGAATACGCCCTCGGTCTCAGCCATTGGCAGCGCTCGGCTCGGCGCATGGATAGGCACCCTTTCCGGCGAAGCCTTCCGGACGCACGGATACGTCAACGTGCCTGCCGATCTGCGAGGTTCGGTGGATACGGTCACCAACTCCGAACATCGCACCGGACAAGCACAGGTAGCGCGTACGTTTTCTGACCGTGCCCGCATCTTCTTCGATGGTTCCATCTACAGCGAGTCGCGCAATAACGGAAAGGTCGGCGAACGCAATTCCGCGAACATACGCCAGCTTGACCTGGGGACCGACCTGCACTCCAGCGCCGCCGGAGACTTCGCCTTCCGCCTCTTTGGAGGCACGGAAGGATTGCGCCAGAACTTTTTTGCCGTCGCGCCCGACCGCAACAGCGACAGCCTCACGCGCGACCAAACTGTTCCCGCCTCGCAGGTTGGCGTCTCCGCCGTGTGGTCTCGCCGCGTGGCATGGAACCACTTCGTTGCCGGGGCCGATGCGCGCTGGATCGACGGTGAGAGCGCGGAAATTCTTTCCCCGACGGGAACCGCAACCTCCCTGGTTCGTGCCGGAGGTTCGCAGCGAACCTTCGGGGCCTTTGGCGAAGACCTTCTTCAACTCACATCGCGCCTGCTGGTCACCCTCTCTGGCCGCGTCGATCGTTGGGCCAACTACGACGGGCGCGTTCTCACCTTAGCGCTCGCGCCCAGCGTCACCGATTCAGCCCGGCTCTTCGCCGACCGCGACGAGCTTGCTTTCAGCCCGCGCGTGGGCAGTGTTTATCGGCTCACCGATCGCATCTCGCTTAATGCTTCCTATTTCAAGGCCTTCCGTGCGCCGACTCTGAATGAGCTTTACCGCAACTTCCGTGTTGGGAGTGTGCTTACGCTTGCCAATGAGAATCTGCGCGCCGAGCACCTGAACGGAGCCGAAGTGGG
Organism: Terriglobales bacterium; assembly: GCA_038236965.1. Classification (GTDB taxonomy): domain Bacteria; phylum Acidobacteriota; class Terriglobia; order Terriglobales; family Acidobacteriaceae; genus JBBRZF01. Next base: position 1,577 of record JBBRZF010000079.1, read on the forward strand.
CGCGGTCACTACGTTGACGGATCGACTGCGCGTGCGGTCCACGTATTTCTGGAATTCCATCGAAGGTCCTGTCGCCAACGTCACCCTCGCCATCACGCCCGCCCTCATCACTCGCCAACGCCAGAATCTGGGCGAGACACGTTCGCGCGGCGTTGAGATCGAAGGCGGATTCCAATTACGTCCCTCGCTCGCATTCACCGCCGGATACCAGTTCGCCGACGCCACGGTCGTCAGTTCGCCGGGTAACACGGTGCTCGAAGGCTCGCAGCTGCCGCAGGTGCCAAGGCACGAGGTGACATTCACAACGCGCTACTCCAATCCGAGATTCCTGACGCTCGCATTGCAGGGACGCTTCCAGGGCCAGCAGTACGACGACGACCGCAATCAACTCCCGCTGGAAAGCTTTTTCCAACTCGACGCATTCGTCTCCCACAGTTTGAGGCGCAATGCCGAGATATTCATTGCCGGAGAGAACCTGCTCAACAATCAGTACGTCATCGGGCGCACCCCGGTGCCCACCATTGCCGCTCCCATCAGCGCGCGCGCGGGAATTCGGCTACGGTTCGGCGGACGCTAGAGGGCAGACGTCGGACGTCGGACGTTAGACGGCAGACGTTGGACGTCAGCCCTGGGCCAAGAGCAAGACGAAAGGCCTTCCGGAATTCGGAAGGCCTAGGTTTTAGTTTTAGCTAGCGTCTAGCGTCTGACGTCCGACGTCTATCTGCTGGAGGGATCCTCCACGACCTCAATAAGAAATCCGAAGGAATTTTCTTCCCGCGATTTGGGATGCAGGAAGAACACCGTGGTGCCGCGCGAGCCCGCACGAGGCATCTTGTCGATGATATTGAATCCCGCGCCCTTCATGTAGTCGAATGCCGCTAGCGCGCTCTTCACTCGAAATGCGATGTGAGCGAATCCCCCGCGCCCACCGTTCTTGTCGAGCAGCTTCTGCACCGGAGACTCCGCGCTCAATGGCTCCAGAAGTTGGATTAAGTTGGGTCCTTCGCCGATCTGCAGAAGCGCTTCGCGTACCATGTCTTGCCCAAAGACTTCCTCGCGATGTATCTCGCGGAAGCCCAGAAGCGCGTACGCTTTCACCTGCGCATCCAGTTCGCCGGTGCGCACCGCTATCGCCACATGGTCCACAAACAGGAATCCCGGCCCCTGCTGAAGCTCTTCCGTCACAGAGTTCGTCACCCGTTCCGGCTCCATCGTTACTCCAATTCCACCAGTACCTGGTCCAGCTGGACTCCGTCCCCGGGCTGCACATTCACGGCTTTCACTTTGCCTGCGACGGGTGCAGTCACGTTCGTCTCCATCTTCATCGCTTCCAGCACCAGAAGCAAATCATTTGCCTGCAACTGTTGTCCCGGTTGCGCGACTATCTTGATGACCACGCCCGCGATGGGACTGCGGCAGACCTTGCTCTCGTCGCTCACTACATCATCGGCTCGTTTGGGCCCGCCTGCGGCCGCCGGTTGCGGAACATAGGAAGGGATGGACGTACCTGCGTGCGGCAAGTTATTTCCCAAGTACGCGTGAAGCGCCGGCTCTTCTTCCGGAATCTCAACATCCACTTCGTAATTCTTGCCTTCGATGGATATCTGTAACTTCAAGTATCTCTCCTTGTACCGCGCTTGTTACGCGTGATGGCTCAGCCCGAGATTATGCGAGGCTTGCACGAACACGCGCCCCTGTTGCGCCCAGGCATTCGCTTCAAAGGGCTGCACCAGCCGCGTCTGGCGAATGCGAGCCTTCTTGCCCAAAAATGCACAGACCGCCGCCGCAATGATCACCAGAACGTCATCCGGGATTTCCTGCTTGGGCGGTTCGACCTTCACCGGCGCAGCAGTCGCGGGAGGCAGTGCTACCCGCCCGACGCTCGGAGCCGATGCAGCCGCCGCTGCGGCGATCGCTTCCGACCGTTGCGCGGAGTATTCGATCTTTCTCTCGAGAATGGCGATTGCCACCGCGTGCTCGGCAGCTTCTTCCGCTTGCTTATCAAGCGCGGCCTTCAGTTCTGCCGTCTGCGCACGCAGAAGGTTCAGTTCATTCGTCGTCGCGCTGCGCACGGCGAGATAAGTGACCATGCAGCCGATGACCACCAGCGCCATCAGCGCGCCCAAACCGATCTCCGGATTCCCCATCGCCAGCATAAGTATGTTCATGATCACCTCGCGCTAGAGTGGAATCAGTCCGTGCTTCTTGGGCGGACGCAGTTCGCGTTTCGCATGTAAAGCTTCCAAGGCCATCGCCACGGCGCGACGCGTCTGCGAAGGCTCGATAATGTCGTCGACCAACCTTCGTCCCGCTGAAACGTAGGGATTCGCAAAAGCCTCGCGGTAGGTCGCAATCAATTCTTTTCTCCGTGCCGGCTTGTCTTCTGCCGCTTCGATCTCGCGCCGGAAGACGATCTCCGCCGCGCCTTCGGCGCCCATCACGGCGATCTCCGCCGTCGGCCAGGCCAACACGCGGTCAGCTCCCAGGTCCTTGGCGCACATCGCTATATAGCCGCCGCCATAGGCTTTGCGCAGGACTATCGTGATTTTGGGTACCGTAGCCGCCGAGTAAGCGAACAGCATCTTCGCCCCGTGACGAATGATGCCGCCGTACTCCTGCTGCACTCCCGGCAGGAATCCCGGAACATCGACAAACGTAAGCAGTGGAATGTTGAAGGCGTTACAGAAGCGGATGAAGCGCGCCGATTTATCTGACGCATTGATGTCCAGCGCCCCCGCAAACGCGCTCGGTTGATTGGCGATGACGCCGACAGAGCGGCCTTGCACGCGACCGAAACCGATCACGATGTTCGGCGCGAACCCCGGCTGCATCTCCAGGAAATCGGCAAAATCCACCACGCGCGCAATCACATGGCGAACGTCGTAACCCTTTTTCGATTCCGTGGGGACGATCTGGTTCATCTCCGGATCGTCTTCCAGTCCCGCCTCGAATGGCAGTCGCGGCGGATCCTCCATATTGTTCGACGGAAGGAAGCTGAGCAGCCTTCGCGACATATACAGCGCTTCCTCGTCGTTCTCGGCGATCAGGTGTACCACGCCAGAATTGTTCATCTGCGCCACCGGGCCGCCGAGGTCATCGGCCGTGACCACTTCGCCGGTCACCTGCTTGATCACGGAGGGGCCAGTGATGAACATCTGCGCGGCGCGCGTCTGGATGATGAAGTCCGTCAGGGCCGGACTGTAGGCTGCGCCGCCCGCGCAGGGTCCGCAAATCACCGAGATCTGTGGAACCGTGCCGGAGAGCATCACGTTGTTGTAGAAGACGCGCGCATATCCACCCAGGCTGTCGATGCCTTCCTGCACGCGGGCTCCCCCCGAATCGTTGATGAAGACGAAAGGAGAGCCCGTCTTCATCGAGAACTTCATCATCTCGCTGATCTTGTCGCAGTGAACTTCACCGGCTGCGCCGCCTGCCACCGTAAAATCCTGGCTGGCAAGATGCACCAGACGCCCATCGATGGTCGCGCATCCGGTGATGACGCCGTCGGCCGGCATATCTTTGCCTTCCATGCCGAAGAACGTCGCCCTGTGTTTCGCAAAAAGACCGATTTCCTGGAAGCTGTCGCGGTCGACTAGCTTCGTGACGCGCTCGCGCGCGGTCAGCTTCCCTTGCTTGTGCTGCTTTGCGATCTTCTCCTCGCCACCGCCAAGTTGAACCTCATCGCGCTTCTCCCGCAAATGCTCCACGCGCTCTTCTATGGTGTGCGGCGCTTTTTTTTCGTCCAGAACTTCCGTTGCCATGACTGGCTCCTATTTCCCTGCGCCCACTGGCGCGACTGAAACGTTGTGTTGCTTGCCGTTGACGGTCACTACATAAGTTTGTCCGCCCTCCGCGGGTGCTGCTTGCGGTTTGGCCGGAGAGGCAGCGGACGCAGCGGCGGCGTGCGCCGGATCTTTCCCTACATTCTTGGGACCCTGGTCGCGCGTCGCAAAAAACTTGGGCGCCACTTGCGGGAACATCGCGAAGGTCAGCACATCTTCGTCCGTACCTTTACAGCCCTTGAGCGACATCGCGTCCGCACGCAAGGTCTCCCACTCCGGTTTCAACAGGTCTGCGGGACGGCAGGTGATCGCTTCTTTTTTCGCGTGTTCGGCGGCCCGCTTCAACACTGCCGGGTCTTTCTCGCCCAGTGTGCTGCCGTAGTAGCCCAGCATCAGGTCGGCGAACTCGCCGGTCAGCACCTTGTAATCTCCCATCAACACATTGAAAACCGCTTGCGTTCCAACAATCTGGCTGGAAGGCGTTACCAGCGGCGGATATCCGCTCACCTTTCGCACCTTCGGCACTTCTTCCAGAACCTGTTGCAGCTTGTCGCCTGCGCCCTGTCCCTTGAGTTGGCTCTCCATGTTGGAGATCATGCCGCCGGGAATCTGGCTCTTGAAGATTTCCGTGTCCACGCCGGTGATGTCGCTGAGGAATTCCTTGTAACGTGGCTTGATGGTCGCGAAGTAGCGGTTCACTTTCAAGATTCGCGCCAAGTCGAGACGCGTCTCGAATCCGGTGCCCTCCAGCATCTCGACGAAACTCTCGGTGGGATTGTGCCCCGGCCCCAGGCTCATGGAACTGATTGCCGTGTCCACCATGTCGCATCCGGCTTCCACGGCTTTCATCAGCGAGACCAGCGTCACGCCCGACGTTGCGTGGCAATGCAGATGTACCAATGCCTTCTCCCCGCAACGCTCCTTGATGCGCTTCACCAGGTCATACGCAGGTTGCGGCTTCAGCAGGCCAGCCATGTCCTTGATGCAGATGGAGTCGCAGCCCATCTCCATCAACTGCTCCGCCATTTCCGCGAACGCTTCGATGGTGTGTACCGGAGAGATGGTGTAGGAAATGGTTCCCTGCGCATGCTTGCCCGACTTCTTGACCGCCTTGATGGACGTTTGCAGATTGCGAATATCGTTCAACGCGTCAAAGACGCGGAAGACGTCCATGCCGTTTTCGGCCGCCTTGGCGACAAAACGCTCTACAACTCCGTCTTCATAGTGGCGGTAACCAAGTAGGTTCTGCCCGCGCAAAAGCATCTGCAATTTTGTCTTCGGCAGCAGTTTGCGGAAGGTGCGCAGTCGCTCCCACGGATCTTCGTTCAGGAAGCGTATACAGGAGTCAAAGGTCGCGCCACCCCAGCACTCCAGCGACCAGAACCCGGCGTTATCCAGGTCTTCGCAAGCGGGAATCATGTCTTCCAGCGCCATACGCGTTGCCATAAGGCTTTGGTGCGCGTCGCGCAGAACCAAGTCGGTGACTTCAATCGTGCGTCCCATGTCAGGGTATCCCTCGGGTAATCGGTACTACCTCTAGGCTGCGCGGTACAAGGGCTCAGGGTCTGTGCTTCGAGTCACGTTCGCACGTGACTGAGGTTCGTTTCGACCAGTGTTTATGCTGTCACGAAGCGATGTGCTGCAAAACGTCGCAGCGACGGCGACGCGCACCTCCTCATGTTTGCGGAGAACTAGTCACGCCTCGATGTGACGAAAATCCCGGGAGGCAACAAGAAAAAGGACACGCACACGGCGCGTCCTTGACGACCCTAAAAACGATTTCAGATTGCTATACGCTGCATCCCTGGCACACGCCCAGCAACGAGCATTGCGCGTTGTTGCAGGACTTCCGATGTTCATGCGTTGCATTGATGACGGCCAGTTCACGGCTCATGATCTCCACGATCTGCATGCATAAGAGCGCGCGATCTTTCAAAAAAGAGTTCAGCTTCTCGCTATCGATGGAACCGATGCGGCAGTCTTCCATGGCTTCTGCCGTGAATACGTAAGGCAAGGAGCACAAAGTCGCAGGCAGTCCAAGGATGGATCCTGGTCCGACTTTGCGTGAGGAGATCTCGACACCATTTTCATTGGTCATGAATAGCCGCGCAGAACCCTCATACACCAGGTAGATGCCTTTTTGCGCTAGCCCTTGGCGGAAGATGAACTCGCCTTTACTAACCGTCGATTCGATCGCTAGCGGACGCAATTGTTCCTGTAACTCGGGTTGCGCCTGAAAGGCCAGGTTCACCGCTTCATTTTCTGCCCGATTTACAAATTGGGAAGACACGTTCACTCCCTCCTGCCGGTATATTGTTTTACGGCATGGATAAAACATTGACCTGTGATGTTCATCACACCCACGAGTGACATACTCTCCAGCCCGCACCCCTCAACCTGTATCCTTAAGCACAAGATGCAATTGCCCCATGCGCTCCAAGAGGCCCTGGAAGTCGAGATCACTGCCGCGCAAGGCTCGCCGGCAGCGCTGGCGTCGGCCAGTTCGAGACTGAGCGCGCGCTATCTCGACGGCGATTTCGCCGGAGTGTTCTCCGCGCCCCAGATGCGCGCCGCCTATCTGGCCGTCCGATTCCCCGCGACCTACTGCTCTAACGCCCGTGTCTTTCGAGACATACATGATGCCGCGCCCGACTTTGCGCCGCGCGCGGTGCTCGACCTCGGCGCCGGACCTGGAACCTCCACCTTCGCCGCCGCCGCCGAATTCCCATCGCTGGAGCGGGCTACCCTCGTCGAGCGCGACGCCTCCCTCATCGACATCGGCCGGCGTCTGGCTCCCGTGGCGACGAGTCTCAGGACAGACTGGCTCCGCTCCGACCTTGCATCCGGGCTCTCGGATGTTCCCGCGCACGACCTTGTACTCATCTCCTACACTGTCGGCGAATTCGCGTCCGGCGCGGCCAACGCTCTCGTCTCCCGCGCCTGGCGTCTTGCATCCTCGGTGCTCGTCATCGTGGAACCGGGTACGCCGAAGAATTTCGAGCGCCTCATCGCCATTCGGCGCAGCCTCGTCAGCGCCGGAGCCCATCTGGTAGCGCCCTGTCCTCATCACCAAGAATGTCCCATGTGGGCCGCTCAGGATTGGTGCCACTTCTCGCAACGGATTGAGCGCACGGCAGTTCATCGCAGGCTCAAACAGGGCTCGCTCGGCTACGAGGACGAGAAGTTCTCCTATCTGGTTGCAGCCAAACAGCCTATCGGGCAGGCGGCTGCGCGCATCGTCCGCCATACCAAGAAGAACCCCGGTCATGTCCAGTTCCAGCTCTGCACTCCCCAGGGCTTGCAGCGCCAGACCGTGGGCAAGTCTCAAGGCGAACGCTATCGCGCCGCCCGGAAAAGCGAATGGGGAGATTCCTGGGAGTAACGCTTGCAGTCCCCAACCGCCAGAAAAATTCTTTACGCGTGGTAAACTCCTTCTTGCCAAGAGCTTGCATAATTTGAGATGGTAGAGGGCCAGAGCAGTTCAGTACCTCGTATTGCGATTATGTCGACGGAGCAGAGGAAATGACCAAAGCGGATTTGATCGAAGAAGTATCGCGACTCGCGGAACTCACGCGCAAAGATAGCGAAGTCATCGTCGAGACCATCTTTGACAGCGTGGTTCGCTCTCTGCGATCCGGCGACAAAATCGAGATCCGCGGCTTCGGCAGCTTCCGGACCCGTCAGCGCAAGCCTCGCGTGGGACGCAATCCCAAAACTGGCGACCGCGTCGAAGTGCCCGCCAAAAAAATTCCATTCTTCAAGCCCAGCAAGGAGTTGAAAGACATGGTCAACGTTTCCGACCAGAACTCCACGGCCGCCGCTCTGCCCCAAACTCCGGCTGGCGAAGGCCACTCCTAAAGTTTTTGGAGCTCTAACATCAATAGAAATGGCGAGCTGAAATAGCTCGCCATTTCTATTGAAAGCCGTGGTCTTCCTCTCTGAACTTCGTAGCGCGGATTCAGCAACTTACCGTCGTATTCCCACCACCGCCATCATCCTGCCCGTCACTCTTTCCACCCTGTGCGAAAAGAACAAGTCCGTGCGGCACGATGTGCATTGTGCTAGCGCAGTGATGTTCGTTTCCGGGACGCCCGCGTCGCGCAACTGAAACCGATTTGCTTTTACCAGGTCGAGGTGCGGACTAGAAGCGGCATCGCCGTGTCCGGGAGCGCGCTGATTCAAGAACAGCAACGGGTACTTCAGATGCAATGAGTGTGAGTCGAAGACTTCTTCGAACAGCTCCTGCGAATAAACGAATTGTGTCGCGAACTCGTCGATCACCTCGTCGCCCACTTCGTAACAGCACGGTCCGATTCCCGGGCCTATCGCGGCCATCATTTTCGCGGGGTCGCTGCCGAACTGCCGACGCATTTCCCCGACACCTTTCTGCACGATTCGCTGCAGAGTGCCACGCCAGCCTGCGTGGAATACGCCGACAGCCCGCTTCACCGGATCCACTATCATCACGGGAATGCAGTCTGCGGTCTTTACCGCCAACAGCACTCCGGGAGTGTTGGTGATCAGGCCGTCGCCTGCCGTCGGCACCTCGCCCGCCTTGGTAACGCGGTGGATGATGCCGGAATGGATCTGCCTCATGTTGACGATGGGCCATGCGCGACCTTTGGAGTCAACCGCACCCACCGCGCTCGCAAAACGCTGTCGGTTCGCTGCGACATTGGCCTTGGTGTCTTCCGCCGTGATGCCGAGGTTGAGCGCGCCTCCGCCGTATTCTTTGGAAACGCCGCCGGGGCGCGTGCTGAAGCCGTGAATCAGCCATGCGAGTTTCGCCAGAGGCTCGGCCGTCAAGACTTGCAGTTCGCCTTTTTTCGGACTCGGCTTGGCGTGTTCCAAATCGCGTTTTGCGCGCTGCTTCTTGATGGCGTACGGCGCCGGGTCCGGCTTTTTGGGAGCCTTGTAGCCAGCCTCCGCGAAGCTGGCTTCCAGCTTGCGACTTAGCTTTTTGGGTGGTCTGGGTTTTAAAGTCTTTGAGGGCACAGTATTATCTTAACGGAAACATCGGCTCGCTTTGCGCTCGCTCACTCGCTCCCGCGCTTTCTAGGCAGCAACTCTCCTTAAAGCAATCATTTGCCCAGCCTCAGGGGCGTGGAATATAGTTCTAAACGGTATGTATGATGATTTTTTAGCGAACGATCGCTGGAGTGGCAAACAGGTACATTGCTCCTACCAGGCTCTGATAATGGCCATCGCAACCCGTCACGCGGATGCGGTGGATGTGAAATTCCTCATCGACCAACGTCCCGTCTGGATCGCCTTGCCTCACCCTGCTTGGGGTGAATACAACCGCCAGACTGGAAAGGTCATAACCGATCCTCTCGCTGCACAGATCGCAGGACATTTTCTAAAATCCGCCATTGAGAACGGCGAAGAAGACGGACGCGAGATGTACACGCTTACCCTCGTCGAATGTCTTGATCACCTCAATGCCGTAGTGAACGAACACGCAGTCGCAGCTCGGAAATAATTTGGCACGACCCGTATTTCAGGCCCTGTTCATCAGAAGATTCCGCATTGATACAAGAGAGGCAAATATGTCCAGCCTTACCGATGTAAACGAGCAGACCGCGGTTGCGACCGACGGCAAGACGACACATAACAAGCTCGCGCAGTGGGTCCAGGAAGTAGCCCAGCTCACCAAGCCTGATCAAGTTTATTGGTGTAATGGCTCCAACTCCGAATATCAGGAGATGCTTCGCCTTATGGTGCATTCCGGCAGCGCCATCTGGCTTAACCAGGAAAAGCGCCCCAACAGTATCTTCGTTCGCTCCACTCCCGCCGACGTCGCGCGCGTGGAAGACCGCACCTACATCTGCTCGCTGAAGCAGGAAGACGCAGGCCCGACCAACAACTGGCGCGACCCGCAGGAGATGAAAGCTGTCCTATCGAAGCTTTACGCGGGCGCAATGACGGGACGCACCCTTTACGTCATTCCTTATTCCATGGGACCCATCGGGTCGCCGATAGCCAATATCGGTGTCGAACTGACGGACTCGCCCTACGTGGTCGCCAACATGCACATCATGGCGCGCGTGGGAACCCGCGTCCTCGACGTACTTGGTACCGATGGCGAATTCGTTCGCGGATTGCACACCGTGGGCGCGCCGCTGCAGGCTGCTGAAGCCGATATGCCGTGGCCGAACAATGCTACGGAAAAATACATCTGCCACTTCCCCGAGACTCGCGAGATATGGTCCTACGGTTCCGGCTACGGCGGCAACGCACTGTTGGGCAAGAAGTGTCACGCCCTTCGCATCGCATCCGTCCAGGCGCGCGACGAAGGCTGGATGGCCGAGCACATGCTCATCCTCAAGATCACCAATCCTGAGGGCAAGGTGAAGTTCATGACCGGCGCATTCCCGTCGGCCTGCGGCAAGACCAATCTCGCCATGCTGATTCCCACCATCCCCGGATGGAAGGTGGAGACGGTTGGCGACGATATCGCGTGGATGAAGTTCGGCGCCGATGGACGTCTCTACGCCATCAATCCGGAACACGGATTCTTCGGCGTCGCTCCCGGCACCAGCATGCTTTCGAACGCGAACGCCATACTGACGGCCTCCAGGAATTCCATCTTCACCAACTGCGCGCTCACCGAAGATGGCGACGTCTGGTGGGAGGGAATGACCGACAAGAAACCCGCGCACCTTACCGATTGGTTGCGTCGTCCGTGGACGCCGGAAAGTGGCCGCAAAGCCGCCCATCCGAATGCGCGCTTCACCACGCCTGCCAGCCAGTGCCCGGTCATCGCGCCCGAATGGGAAGACCCAAAAGGCGTGCCCATCGATGCCATCCTTTTCGGTGGACGCCGCGCAAGCGTCGTTCCCCTGGTGACGGAAGCCTTCAACTGGCAGCACGGAACATTCCTCGGCGCTACCGTCAGCAGCGAAACCACTGCGGCCGCCGCCGGAAAAGTCGGACAGCTTCGCCGCGATCCCATGGCAATGCTGCCCTTCTGCGGCTACAACATGGGCGACTACTTCGCGCATTACATCAAGATGGGCCAGCACGAAGGCGCGAAGATGCCCAAGGTTTATTACGTCAACTGGTTCCGTCAGGATGAGAACAACAAGTTCATCTGGCCGGGCTATGGCGAAAACAGCCGCGTGCTCAAATGGATCTTCGAACGTTGCGACGGCGCGCAGAATGCCATGGAAACTCCCATCGGCAACCTGCCCGCTCCCAGCGCGCTCGACCTCAGCGGTCTCAACGTGCCGGCTTCCAGCATGGCGCAGTTGCTGCACGTCGATACCGAAGGATGGCTTGCGGAAGTCCCGCTCATCCGTCAGCACCTGGAGAAGTTCGGCTCGCACCTTCCCAAGGAACTTACCGACGAAGTCGATAACCTTGAGAAGCGCCTGAAGTCTAAATAGTAATTTCCACGCATAACGACAAACGGCGCAGCCTGAGGGCTGCGCCGTTTACTTTGATTCTCAAAAACCTGCGAAACTTTCGAAACCTCTGAAACCTGTTTCTGCTCTTCCCTAGCGTCGCTTGTACGGGTCGGGCGATTCCTCTTCGGAATACTCCCGGCGCACCATCTCGTTTTCCTTCGCAACTCCCGCGTCGCCTTTCAACAACACGGGAAGCAATCCGATGAACACGATGGTGAGAAGGCTGCCGAGAACTACGCTGACCGTATCTCCCAAGGGTTGCATCCACAACATCGCAACCGCGCTGGCTAGAAGGAGAAGTTCTACGGCCGCTACAAACATGCGGGAAGACCGCCGCTCTTGGACATTTGCCATCAAAGAAGTTCCTTTGCGTTCAATTAGACTTCTTTCCAGAGGCCTGCTGGAACTGTCCATCGCCTGTGACCTTTACGATCATCAATACTTTGTCGTCGATGTGCGGTCCGCCTTTAGCGAATTCGTTCACATCGGCCAGCACGGCTTCCACGATCTGCGCCGCCGATTTGTGCCTGTGTTTTGCCACCGACGCTGCCAGCCCTTCCGTCTCAAACTCGTCTTCGTTCACGTTGCAGGCTTCCGAGATGCCGTCCGTGCAGCAGACAAGGATGTCGCCCTTGTTCAATTGCACCGAACCGCGCTCGTACACGCTATCCGGGAACATGCCCACCACCGTACCGCCTTTATCCAGTTTAACGAAATCGCCAGTATCGCCGCTCACCACGATCGGCGGACAATGACCGCCGTTGATGTAGTGCAGTCCATTCCTTCGCGTATCCACCAATCCCAGGAAACAGCTCAGATATTTCTGCCGCTTGGTGTCGTTGTGGATCATCTCGTTCAGCGACAGCATCAGCACTTCCAGCGAATGCAGATGCATTACCAGCGCTCGCAGTGTCGCCTGCAGATTGCTCATCACCAGCGCCGAGGCCACGCCCTTGCCCTCCACGTCCGTCACCACCAGCAGCAGCGTCTGCGGCCCCAGGCTCAGGAAGTCGTAATAGTCTCCGCCGCATTCGGCACAGGGCTCGTTGGTTACAGCGATGTCGAATCCCGGAACCACCGGAGGCTTCTCCGGCAGCAGGCTCTGCTGGATGTTGCGCGCCACTGCCAGGTCGCGTTCCATGCGCTGCTTGTCCAGCACATCCCGGTGTAGCCGCGCGTTCTCCAGCGCCATGGCCATGTGTCCGCTCAACTTCAGCAGGAAGTCTTCATCGTCGTTCGTGAAATGGCCGTTCGGAACCTGGTTCAGCAATTGGATGACGCCAACGATCTCGTTGGTCTTGTGACGTATGGGGATGCAAAGCAGCGACTTCGTTCGATAACCGAATTTCTGGTCGAAGCTGCGGTCAAAAAAATCAAGCGTGTAGGCATCCGCAACGTTGATGATCTCGCCCGATTCCACCACGTGTCC
>JBBRZF010000080.1:0-14157 GCA_038236965.1 Terriglobales bacterium
CCGGCGGCATTGAACGGTTCCCGGTTTGTGCCTACGCTAAGATGTCTTGTGCGACAAAATTCATGGTGCCGTAATCGAATCAAAGGATTCTTTTCTTCGAGGTCCTCATGCAGAAACGTAAGTTAGGCAACTCGTCCCTGCTCGTCGCTCCTCTGGCATTTGGCGGCAACGTCTTCGGCTGGACCGCCGACGAGAATCGTTCTTTCGAATTGCTCGACGCCTTCATCGATGCAGGCTTCAACCTGGTCGATACCGCTGACTCCTACTCGCGCTGGGTGCCCGGAAACAAGGGCGGCGAGTCGGAGACCATCATCGGAAAATGGTTCCAGCGCAGCGGTAAGCGCGGCAAAGTCGTGCTCGCCACCAAGCTCGGCTCCGATATGGGAGAAGGCCGCAAAGGCCTCTCCCGCAAGTACATCTTCGAATCCGTAGAGGGTTCCTTGCAGCGGCTCCAGACCGACTACATCGATCTCTATCAGTCGCATCGCGACGACCCCGACACTCCGCAAGAGGAGACGCTGGCTGCCTACGCCGACCTCATCAAGCAGGGAAAGGTCCGTGTCATCGGCGCGTCCAACTTCACGGCCGGCCGCCTCGCCTCTTCTTTGGAAGTGAGCAAGCAGAACAACTGGCCGCGTTATGAATCGCTACAGCCCGACTACAACCTTGTTGACCGCGCCGGGTTCGAGGCTGAACTCGAGCCGCTCTGTCTTCGCGAGAACATCGGCGTCATCAGTTACTTCTCTTTAGCGAGTGGATTTCTTACCGGAAAGTATCGTTCGGAGGCCGACCTCGAAGGACGCGCTCGCGCTGGCATGGTGAAGAAACATCTCAATCAGCGTGGCTATCGCATTCTCGATGCCCTCGACCATGTCGCAAAAGGACAGAACCAGTCGATGGCGCGCATCGCCTTGGCTTGGCTTATCGCTCGTCCCAGCATCACCGCGCCCATTGCCAGCGCGACCAGAGTGGAACAACTTCGCGATCTCTTGGAAGCTACCAGGTGGACGCTAACTCCCGCTTCGATTGCCAAACTCAACGAAGCCAGCGCCGGATAATTTCATGCGCGCCTCGCTCTCTTGTTAGAGAACGAGGCGCGCAGAAATCTTCGAAGTTCAGCCGCGACCGATGCCGTGGTCTGTTCGTGAGCTGTCCCCGGTACTCGGTAAGCCTTTCCCCGGCGATGTTGCCGGGGTGAAATGGTCCAACCGCATAGCAACTCCGACTACCTGGCCCACCAGGTCGACTTCGCTGTCGTGACGAAACGTGCGCGACTTTACCGGCGACAGTGGATGTGGGCGCATTGTGATGCGGCCACCATCCATCTCGCACCACGAACAGACGTAGCCCTCTCGTGTCTCCATCAGATAGATCGGGCGCTCATATTCCGACCGCCAGAAACCTTCCATGATACGGCGTTTGCTCTCGTCCACCCGAATGAACGAACCCGGCATCAGCAGCGGATACATCGTGAAATCTTCCGAAATATAGCCGTAGGTGAAATTGTCCGATTCAAACGGCTGCAACATCGCAAAGGGAATGGTGCCCCAGGCTGCGATCATCCGGCTCAGGTTTGAGGTGCAGCGCAGGTCAAAGCCGGGATCGATGCTCACCGGAACGCGTATCTCCTCCTGCATCTTCGGGCGCTCCACCCGGTGCGCTCGCGGCACCGATACCAGGGCGCGGTCTGCGGCCAACGTTTGGGAATCGATTCCGAACATCGCCATCAACTCATCCAAGTCGCGTCGGTAGATCACCGCGAACGAATACAGCCTGTAGAGGCTGGGCAGCACGCACTTCTTTTCAATGTCGGATATTCGGCTTATTGGCAGCCCATATTCTTGGTTCGAATGTCTCTCCGCTAGTCGTGCGCTCGCCGCTTCCACATCTCGCAAGGTCAAGCCCAGTCCTTCGCGAATCACTCGTAATGCTTCGCCACCCTGCATCGCATCTCTCCAAGATTTGGATTTCAGATTGCTTGCTATCGCGCTGGTACGAGATGGCTTATCGTCTTTCGTCCGTGCAGGTTCCCGGCGTCAGAAAATCACATCGTTCTTCCGCGCCCATATCGGCGCTCCAGCATATATACTGAAAGCACACGCCCGTTCGTTTCGCTGTTTAACGAAATAATCTTTACGTCCGTGAACGGGACGAGCTCTTCCACGCAAGTTTTGCCTGAATTTTGGAGTTTTCATGTCACTGGTCAACGGAGACAAGTCCCGCCAGCACCGCCTTCGCAAGAAGAAGATCGCCCTGCGCCTGCGCCTTTCGACGCTTGTGGCTAAGCCCGCAACCACCGCTACCGAGCCCGTAGTAGCCAAATCAACGAAGTAATCGCTCCAGGAGTCGCCGATGGCAAATGCACGCCCATCTTTTAATAAATTGCAAAAGGAACGCTCGCGGCAGCAGAAAGCTCGCGAAAAAGCAGAAAAAAAGAAAATGAAGTCTGAAGGCAAGGAACCCGTCGATCCCGATTCCGATATCGATTGGGGTGCTTCCACCACCATGCCCGGCAGCAATAATTCTGAGGAAGAGGATGACACCGACCCCGCCGAGTAGCCCTACTCGGCGGCTTGTCCGCCTTCGTTTTTTCCGCTTACACACATCTTAGTTGCCCAACTACGCCTCGAGTGCCTAGACTTGCAGCGCGAGATTCTTCGCGTCCCATAAATTCCGCAATCCAGGACTCCTCTGATGAGCGACGACACCAAGGCCGCATCCCCTAACCGCAGAGATTTTCTCAAGACCACAATGGTCGGCGCAGTCGGCGCCGTCATTCTCAATGACGCGCTCGTAGCCGATGCCGCTCCTTCGCCCACCGCTGTCGAACTCGAGGAGATTTCCGTCGTCGCCCTGCAGCAGGGAATGACCGCAGGCCATTTCACTTCGCGCAGCGTCGTCGAGAAATACCTGGCTCGAATCAATGCCATCGATAAACACGGCCCTACGCTCAACGCCGTCATCGAACTCAATCCCGACGCGCTGGCCATCGCCGACTCGCTCGACAACGAGCGCCGCGCCGGAAAAGTCCGCGGCCCGCTCCATGGCATCCCCGTCCTTATCAAGGACAACATCGCTACCTCCGACAAGATGCAGACCACTGCAGGCTCGCTAGCCCTCGTCGGCTCCAAGCCTCCGAAAGATTCCGCCGTCGCCGCGCGACTCCGCGAAGTCGGCGCCGTCATCCTTGGCAAAACCAATCTCAGCGAATGGGCAAACTTCCGCTCTTCGCACGCAACCAGCGGATGGAGCGGGCGCGGTGGACTTACCCTCTGCCCCTACGCCCTGGATCGCAATCCCTCAGGTTCAAGTTCCGGCTCTGGCGTAGCCGTTGCCGCCAGCCTTTGTGCCGTCGCCGTCGGTTCGGAAACCGATGGCTCCATCGTCTCGCCCTCTTCTAACAATGGAATCGTCGGCATCAAGCCCACCGTCGGACTCGTTTCCCGCACCGGCATCATCCCCATTTCGCACACGCAAGACACCGCCGGACCCATGGCTCGCACCGTCGCCGACGCCGCCGCGCTGCTCTCCGCTCTCGCCGGAACCGATGCCTCCGACCAGGCTACGAATGACGCGTCCGCGCACATCGAGAAGGACTACACAAAATTCCTCGACCTCAACGGACTGCGCGGTGCGCGCATAGGCGTGGTCCGCAAGTACGCGGGATACAGCGATGCTGTCGATCATCTTTTCGCCGAGGCGATTGCTGCCATAAAATCTGCGGGAGCCGAGATCATCGACCCGGTCGAAATTCCCACCCTTGGCAAGTTTGACGACGCGGAGACGGAAGTCCTGCTCTTCGAATTCAAGGCCGACCTCAACGCCTACCTAGCCGCGCTTTCCGAGTCTCCCGTTCGCACGCTGAAAGATGTCATCGCCTTCAACGAAAAGAATCGCGATCGCGAAATGCCTTACTTTGGGCAGGAACTCTTTCTTCAGGCGGAGAAAAAAGGTCCACTCACTTCGCCTGAATACCTGAAGGCTCTTGAACAGTGCGGACGCATGTCGCGCGCCGAAGGCACCGACGCCGTCATGGACAAGAATCATCTCGACGCACTCATCGCTCCCACCAATGGCCCCGCATGGGTCACAGATCTTCTCAACGGAGACCACTTCACCGGCAGCAGCACCACTCTCGCCGCTGTCGCCGGATACCCCAACATCAACGTTCCCATGGGCGATGTCCACGGAATGCCCGTCGGCATTTCATTCTTCGGACGCAAATGGAGTGAGCCGAAATTAATCTCTCTCGCCTACGCCTACGAACAAGCCACCAAACTGCGCAAAGCCCCACGCTTCCTGCCAACCATAAAGTTCGGCAGCTAGCCTCAGAACAAACTGCTTTCGTCAGGGCACGACTCAAGTAGTGCCCTGATAAACCTGCGCGCTTTGCATCGAAATTTCTCCTTGCAAGATTTGGACTTCAGGGTGACCCGCCAGCAAGAAATAAACTCAAAAAATCACGTCCTCCACACATTGAAAATGATCTTTCCTGAAGGCATAATCTTCGCGGTCCATTCTGTGGACGAAAGGGCAGAACATTGACAATGAATCGGAAACAAACCTTGTACCTGCTGCTGATTGCGGTTGCTGTATTCACTGCGTTAAGTCCAGTGCTGAGATTGTGGTGGCCAGGACAGTACTTCAATGTGAACGCACAAACCGCCTCGCACGCAAACAACACGTTCACTCCCGACAGCATCGCGTGGGGACCGCCACCACCTTTCGTTGCCCCAGGTGCAAAACTCGCCGTCTTGGAAGGCGACCCGATGGCGTCCAGCGGTGACTACACCGCGCGACTCAGTATGCCCGATGGGTATCGCATCGCACCGCACTGGCATCCGAACCGCGAGAACGTGACCGTGATTTCCGGAACGTTCAAAGTCGGCATGGGCGACACATTCGCGCAGGACAAGATGGCGGCTTTCCCCGCCGGGAGTTTCGCTTATCTAGATCCTGAGATGCACCACTATGCGATGGCCAGCGGCGAGGTTGTGGTCCAGGTTCACGGGATGTCTCCATTGCAATTCAACTACGTGAATCCGCAAGACGATCCCAGCAAAAAGAAGTGATCCGGAACATTGCGTCAATGAACGCGTAATCACGCCCGCGTTCCTATCCATGGATCATGATGGCGGAACGCGCCAAATGGAGCATTAATGGACAGCACTTTTGATCCAAAGCGCGCCGCCATCAGCGGTCGTCCAGCTTTGACCTGAATCGGTTTTCACCGCTCCGCTCAACGCGTTCCGGAAACGTACGCCGATGATGTTCGCAATGACCTTCTTTCCTCCATCAAGGACATCCACTCGCGTCCAGTTCGCGCCATTGTCAGTCGAATGATAGAGCGCGCCGGCGTTTCCACCGACCCAGATGTCGGTTCCATTTACCGAAACAGCGCGGAAGATAGCTTGCGGATCGCTTATCACAGGTGTGTATGAACTCGCGCCGATCGAACGCAGCAGACGTCCATCGACATCGATGCGCCAACTCGCGCGCATGGTCGCATCCACCATCGACGTTGTGGCATCAGTAGATTCCGCTGTGCTCGGCACAGGGGGAGGCGGCGCTGGTGTCGCCGCACTTTCCTTTTTCGCCGTCTCCCGCGGCACAGTGTTCGCCGTGTTACTCGCCGTATTCTGATTCTGGGTATTCTGATTTTTCGCGAACGGACCGCTTCGCGCAGCACTGTTCACGGTTCCACCTATCACTCCGCCCATCGAGCGATAATCGCTCGCCGCAGGCTTACGCGTGGGTTGCGCGGGCATTGCCGCCGGAGCATTCGCTGGATTCACATTGACCAACGGAGCCGCCGAGGTTACTTCCACCGTCTGCTGCGCCGCTCCATAAGCCGGAGGTGGCGGCGCTGAACTCACCGCGCCGTGTACTGCGCCCGCGCTTGTGACCTTCTCTGTCTCTGCGCGTTTCGCCAATTGCGTTGCTGCCCGGTCTTTCGCCTTCGCCTCGGACGACGCGACCTCCTGTTTCTCATCTCTCCTGGCACGTTCCGTTACCTTCGCAGCATCCGCCTCCGCAGCGATCGGGGGTTCATTGATCGGAGACCTGTGCGTACTCGCAGACGGTGGTTGGACACTTGACTCTCGCGCCGCCGGAGACGATTTCGCTGGCTCCGCGACTGCATCTTTCTGCTGACGCGCAACACCCGCTGTTTCTGTTGCCATCTGCTTCTGTTCGCGATTCAAGAGAAGCGATGCGGAAATAGCCACCACCGCCACTGCTGCCAGCGTAGGCACCCACATCCAGCCACGAGCCCAGCGCTTCAGCGCAAATCCTGCGTGCTCCAGCGCGGCCACATTTTGCGTCGTCGCCTCCGGCAGAGCCAAGGAAAGAACTTTGCGGCAATCCGCGCACGCGGCCAGGTGCGCGAGCACAGTCTCGCGCTCACGCACCGTCGCCGAACCTTCGGCGAAGGCGGTGAGCAGGTCTGCGTCCGGATGCGCATCGCCTCCGCCCTGCTGTCGCGCCAAACTGTCTCTCACCGGCTTGGGAAGTTTTTCCACCTTATTACTTGCCTCTTTTATAGAACGCTGGATTGTCGGTTTCTTGCTTTAAATTCGCCCTTAGATCGATTTGCAGGTCCCGCACGTCGATGTCTTGCATGCGCTCATCGGCCTCGCGGCTGTTCATGCCCTCGGCTATCAGTCGCTGACGTATTCGCTTCCGGACGTTGACTATCAGCTTCTCCAATTTCCTGCTCACCGTGGATTCATGCACGCGCAGCATGCGTCCAATTTCCGCAAGCGTCCTTCCATCCAGGAAATACGCAGCCAGCAAGAAGCGCTCTTCTGCCTGCAACTCGGCCAACGCGCCACTGGCCGCCTGTTCCAGGCTCGCGTCGCCTGGCGTACTCGCTCTATCCATAGGCGCCGCAAACTGTGCGCCCTCTTCCACCTTGTCTTCCAGGCTCACCGTCTTCTTGCCTGAGCGATATCGGTTGATGAATTCCTGCGCCAGCACCGTTCGCAGCCAGCCTTCCAGCGAACCGCGACCGTAGTAGTAAGCCAGTTTAGACCGACGCGCGCCGACTTCGCCCAATCCATAAAGCTCAGCGTAGAGCGAGTCAGCCAGTTCGCGCCCGGTCGCCTCATCTTTGGCGATTCCGTAGGCTGCACCGTAAAGCGAGTCCCGATAGCGCGAGAGGAATTCTTCCCATGCCCGCTCGTTTCCCGCCATACATCCGCGCGCCAGCGCCAGTTCTTCCAATTTCAATCCGCGCAGAAATTTCGCCACTTCGGCTTCCGGTTCGCCACCGACGTACTTGGCTGCGACTTCGGCCACCACCGCCGCGAACGCCTCTTCCGTAACGCCGAAACGCTCCGCTCCGCATTCAGAATGCAGTTCGCCACACAACTTGCGCAGACTCGGAGTAAGTCCGTTTGCGCGGGCGGATTCTTGTGCGGGATTCATCTGGGCGAATCCTATCAATTTCTCTGCAAGAAACCTATCCTCTCGCGTTCTACAGGTACGCACTCCGCAGGCAGCGGACTTGGAGGAACGTTTATGGCAGGGAAATGGATTCGCACACTCGCAGTTTTACTGGCCGCACTCGCGGTGGCCTCGCTGGCCTCGGCAGGAACTTCTGATCGCGGCGCCTCCACCATGTACAAGGTACTCGCGCCTATATCCAGCGGGAATCTCACCATTTATCCCGTCGTCGCCGCGCGCACTTTCAATACTTCGCAGTTCCTCACCCTCGATGAAGGTCTCCGCAACGGGAGCGTCGTTGTTGCCGAGCGCGAGCATGTTCAGCCGCTCATTCGCGGCAACGTAAGCAACATCGATCGCGGAGGCAGCAGCGCCGAGGTAAACCGCCTGGTTTTGCTCAACAACTCAAATCGCCCGCTGCTGTTGCTGGCAGGGGAAATCGTGACTGGAGGCAAGCAGGACCGCGTCGTCGGCGCCGACCGCATCGTGCCGGCCCACAGCGGCCCGGTCGATCTCGGCGTCTTTTGTGTCGAGCCCGGACGCTGGACTGGTGCAGCCAAATTCGGAGGAACCGGCACCGCTCCCATGGCACAGCCGAGTGTACGAAAACCCGCCATGGCCGACCGCGACCAGCAGGAGGTCTGGGCAAACGTGCGAAACTCGCAGGAGAACGCCGGACGCAGCGTCTCTGCCGAGGCGCAAGCAGGCGTGGTTCACGGAACCACCTCCTACGCCAAGGTCATGCAGAACGAGGAAGTGACGCGCAAGGTGGACGATATCTCGCGGCCCATCCAGCAGAATTACGAAAACATCATTCGTGACCTGCACGACCGTCACGCGGTTGGCGTTGTCGTCGCCGTTAACGGACGCATTATCTGGGCCGACATTTTCGCCAGCACAGAACTGCTTCAGGCCTATTGGCCCAAGCTGATTCGCAGCTATGCGGCCGAGGCGCTCACCGGTTCTTACTCCAGCATTTCGGAACTCGGCGCACAGGCTTTCATCGACGCGCTCTCCGGCGGGCGCGAAGTGATCGAGACCGACCCCGGCGTCTATCGCCGCTCAGAGGTGACGGGAGAGAACTTCAAGGTGTTCAGCCTCACTTCGCTCATTGGGAAGTCGGAATTCGAAGTTCACCTTGCAAAGATGGCAGACACTCAGAAGATCGTCTTCCGCCCGGTTCGATTCCAACGCAGGGGTGCCTCCTCGCGTCCGAGGGGCTGATGGTTGTCGCATTTCAGACACTGGGGGGCGCTTGTGGCGTCCCCGAAACCGTACTAGCACTGCGTCTATACAGCCACACTCGATGTAGTTAGAAAAATTTACAATTGCGATTAGCGAGCTGTCTAACCATTTATCTTTCAATTAGTTACAACAGTAACATCAATAAGAGATTATCCTGCCAGAGCCTGATTTCGCAACATGGCAACTGGACAAAACACTACTCACCCGCTACCCTGAACTCGTCCAAGCCATCGGCGCTGGGCGTTCGTCCGGACCCCAAATCTTTCCCGAACGCTCCTTCGTACGGAATGGCGGGATTAACTTAATCCGGGAGGGATTATTTTGCGGAAACTCATCGTACTTGCGCTGCTCGTGCTAGCTTTCAGCTTCTCCGCTGTGGCCCAGGATCTTCCGAAAGCGGAAGTATTCGGCGGCTATTCCTACTATCGCGCCGACCTCGGCACTACAGGCACACCCACGAACCATATCAACCTGAATGGCTGGAACGCAGCTCTGACGGGCTACTTCTCCAAGATGTTGGGCGTCACGGCCGACTTCAGCGGGCACTACGGAAAACCTGATGTGGGCGGATTCAAGGTCGACACCAAGGTCCACAACTTCATGTTTGGTCCCACCCTTGCTGCTCGCAGCGACAAAGCGACTGTTTTCGCTCACGCATTGTTCGGCGGCCAGAAGTTTAGCGCTACCACCCTGGGAAGCAGCGTTCTGTCGGACACCTCCTTCGCTATGGCGTTCGGCGGCGGTTTAGATTTCAACGTTGGCAAGAACTTTGCCGTGCGTCCCGCACAGGTTGATTACATCTACTCCAAGCACAACAGCGAAAAGCAGAACAACTTCCGCTATTCCGCGGGCGTCGTTCTGAAGTTCTAATTTGCA
This sequence comes from Terriglobales bacterium, assembly GCA_038236965.1. Lineage (GTDB taxonomy): Bacteria > Acidobacteriota > Terriglobia > Terriglobales > Acidobacteriaceae > JBBRZF01. Next base: position 9,568 of record JBBRZF010000080.1, read on the forward strand.
GGTAAGATCACGGAAGAGTCGGCAATTGGCCGGCTCTTTTGTTTTTTAGCGCTGAAAGAAGCGTGGATAGTGCATTTCGAGGTCCATAAAGTTTTCAAGTTTCGATTTTCTGCCGCGTTCTCTCCTATAATGGATACATGGCTAGAGGTTGGGAAAGTAAATCCGTTGAAGAGCAGCAAAGTCAATCCAGTGAACCTTTGAGCAAAGAGGACCAGCAGCGCCAGAAAAAAGCGCTGAACGCCGATAAAGCGCGTTCCATCCAAGCTCTCACGCTTACTCGTGCTCGCATCATGGAGCAACTGGAACGTTCCACCAACGATCGCTACAAGGAACTACTGAATCGCGAACTTGCGCACGTTGACGGCGAGCTTGCAACCTTGAAGTAGATTTCGGCGACAACGAACTTTGCCCCGCATTCCCCACGCGGCATTACGCCATGCACCCGCGACGGCGTAAGTTTTTCTGCATTGCCCATCCTTCTGATACTTCTGTTACACCAATATTACGTGCAACTCTGAACCTCTCGTGCCATGCTTGAAACAGCATGAGCAGCCTCGAACATACTTCTTATGGGCTCGGTGAAGAGCTCGCCAGCAGCATCACACACGGAATCGGATTCTTTCTGAGCATTGCCGGGCTCGTGGTGCTCATGGTGATCGCAGTCACCCGTGGACACGCAATACACGTCGTCAGTTGCGCGGTCTACGGCTCCACGCTCATCCTGCTGTACCTCTCGTCCACGCTCTATCACAGTTTCTACGGACGCCGCGTGGCGCACGTTAAGCGTATTTTCCGCATCTTCGATCATTCGGCCATATTCCTGTTGATCGCCGGCAGCTACACGCCCTTTACCTTGGTTGTGCTGCGCGGCGCCTGGGGATGGAGTTTGTTCGGAGCGGTCTGGACGATTGCCATCGTGGGTATCGTCCTCATGTCCATCAACCTTGAAGGCCATACGGCAATCTTCACCGTCCTCTATGTCGTCATGGGATGGATGGTGGTCATCGGCATCCGCCCGCTCATTGCCGCGCTTGCTCCCGGAGGCCTCAGGTGGCTTATTGCCGGAGGACTCTTTTACACCGGCGGCATCGCTTTTTTCGCCATGCGCAGGGCCTATGCCCATGCCGTCTGGCACCTGTTCGTTATGGCCGGAAGCCTTTGCCATTTCTTCGCTGTACTCAGATACGTCTTGCCGCGATAATCCTCTCCGGAGAATCTCATGCAAAATGTCTTCGTGCTTTTGTCCATCGTACTTCTGTGCGCCGTCAGTTTCGCGCAACAAGGTCCGGCGCCGGCCGAGTGCGAATCGCAGCTCAAGCAGTTACGCACAGACTATGCGAATCTCGCCAGGTTCCATGATGCCAACGCACAGTTGCCGCCGACCAAGGGCGACAAGCGCGTCGTCTTCCTCGGCGACACCACCCTCGCCGCATGGGACCTCGCCAAATATTTCCCCGAAGAGAAGTTTGTCAATCGCGCCATCGAAGGCCAGACCACCGCACAGATGTTGCTGCGCTTCCACGACGATGTTCTGCAATTGCAGCCTCGTGCCGTATTCCTCGGCGGAGGCATGGCCGACCTTGAAGCCGGCATTTCCTTTGGACAGACGCAGGATAATCTGGCCGTCATGATGCAGCTCGCAAAGGTCAACAACATCCGCGTGCTGATCGGCTCTCTCCTTCCCGTCTCTCGCGAGGCTGACAAGCGGATCTCATCCGATCGCATCCGGGAATTCGACCGCTGGGCCATTGCCTACACCAAGGAACATGGCGGGGCGTATGTCGATTTCTGGTCGCTGTTATGTGACGAGAAGATGTTCATGCCGCCGCAGTTCTCCACCGATGGCATGCACCCGTCTGAAGCCGGATACAAGGCCCTGGTTCCCGTGCTCAAGCGCAAGGTGGATGAAGTGTGGGCACAACCGCTCGGTCGCGCGACGGTAAAAGGCGAGTACCGCCCCGAGCCCTAGAATCCGCTCACCAGCACTCACAACCTACGGTGACCGCAATCACCGAAACGCGTTTTACTCCGACGCACAATCATCCGGGGGTGCAGTATGCCGGTTTTAGTCCTGTTCCTGGTCCTTGGGATTGTGTTCGTGATCATGGGAGTCTTAGGCGTCTCCGCCGTGGTGATGGAGCGCCGCCAGCAGGAGCGCGAAGAACTCGCCTCCGCCGCTCGCAGTCACGTCGCAGCAAAGTAAGCCCGGCGCAATCGTAGAGTTCTATGGAATCGAGTACGGCGCGGCGGCCGCGAACTCTACTGCACGGTGACGGACGTTCTGAAACTCGTGCTGTTCGTTCCCGAAGTCGCCGTTACCTGCACCCATGCAGCCGTTCCAGAACTCGGACTCGCAGCCACAACCGTGTTCGACGTAGTGCTGCCGCCTCCGCCTCCGCCGCACGCCACCATCATCAAAGCCGCCGCGCTTAGCGTCACTATCCACGCGATACGCTTTTTGCGTCCTCCGCCCAGCAGGACGATCCCCGGCAACACCAACGCGATGCCAGACCACGGCAGTCTTTCGCGACGGTTGGCCGCGGCGGTGTTGCCAAACTTCACTGTCACATGAATGCTTCCGCTATTTCCATTCAATGCCAACGCACCCGGCGTTACTGTGCATGTGGCGTTCACCACCCACGTCGCACACGTGAAGGCGACCGTGTTCGCAAATCCGCCCTGGTTCACCACGTTGAGGTTGTAGCCCGCTGATTGTCCCGCCTTCATCGCTAAACTTCCCGCGACTGGCGCGACCAGCCTTACAAATACCGAACTCTGCGGCGTGAAGTCTGCTCTCCAAACGCCGCGTCCGTAAGTCCCCGCGGTCAACAATTTCTTCCCGTTCACTTTCGATACCGCGATGCGCAGCACCGCCACGTTGGGCAAGTATCCAGCGTCCCCCGAAGCGCCGTCCGGCCCTATTTCGCTCCAGTGTGTGCCGTCATACACGAACACTCCAACATCGCTGGCAACGTAGAGTCTCGATGCATCATCCGGGTCGATGGCAAGATTGTTCGCCGGAGAATCCGGCAGGTCTGCGCTGATGTTCGTCCAGTTCGCGCCTGCGTCCATAGTCTTGATGACATGCGCGGAACCAAATCCTTGGACCGTCGCATACGCCGTGCGTCCCGTTGGGTCTGCAAGATCGACCGCAAGCGAAGAAATTTTGAATCGCCAGCCAACGTAGGCCGCGCCCGGATTCAACGTGATCGACGGCGTGCGCTGGCTCCACGAGGTCACTCCACTGTCCGCAGCCGTGGTCACGAAAATCTGTCCAGCGTCGTTGCCCGCATAGATGACCTGCGAGCCATTACCAGTCACCGCTCCACCAGCAGCCAGCGCGGAGATCATCGGATGCGATCCGCTCACGCACTTTGTCGCCGACGAAGTCCACAGGTTGTTGCTCAGGGCGCTCCCGCTGAACAAACCACTGGAACTTCCGCGATGCACGCGACACGTCCCCACCAGCAATCGCGTGGGCGCTTGAGGATCAAGCATGAACGGCGTGTAGAACGCGCCATCGTCGCCGCCCACGTTCGCGCTTCCAACCAGGGTTGACCACCGTCCCGGGAAGCAATTGCTTCCCATCGTGCACGATTGGATGCTCACCTTGTTGTGGGCCGTGAGCCAAGTCGAAGGGGACTGCGGCAGAATGTCGTTGTAGCCGCCGTCTCCGTTATTCACCGCGCGCCAAGGCTGCCCCGCTCCCGCAACGTCACTGCCTGTGGCCGCCGATCCGTTGTCCTGCGTCCCTCCCAGCACCACCGCCTCGTCCGCCGGACTCGGCGTCACCCACACGAACTGCGTCATCGATCCCATATTCGTGTTCAGGTTGTCGAAGGGAAGTCGCGTACATGCGCTGGTGTTGATTCCCGCCGAATTCAGCGTGCGATACAAACCGCCATCGTTCGCGAAGTAGACGATGTTCGCGTGCGACATCGGCGAATCGAATTGATGCTCGTCCGGATGCACGTGCGACGACGACCCGATTGGTGTGCAGCCGTACACGTGTGTCACGTTCATGAAGCGAGAGGGTTCGCCCCCGCTGCATGTTGGATTCGCAGCGTTCATCGTGCACTTGAAGATATTCACGCCGCCGGCGTACAGGTCGGTCGAGTTCGCGTCCGCCGGATTCGGCAGGGCCAGCAGCGTCATGTTGTAGAACGCCTGCTCGGTTCCACATCCGCCGTAGCTGTCGCCGCATGCATCCATCGACGCCGTGCTCAAGCGCATCCAAGTCGCTCCGCTATCCAGCGATTTCCATACGCCCTGGTTCTTCATTCCCGCGTCCACGAACCAGAGATACAACTCGTTGCGCGTCGGATGCGATGCCAGTTCGCCGCGATACATCGGACAACTCGATCCCGACGACGGAACCCATAGCGGACAATTCGCCGATGTCAATCCCCTCGGCTGGTTCGCAAGCCGCGTGAACGACGATGGGTCATCCGCCTGGCTCACATACACGCCGTGATAGCGCAACGCCGCATAATAGCGATGGTCCGCGGCGTTCCACTGCACGGAGGCCACCGACGCCGCATCTGGCGTTCCCACTCCCGCGTCGCTGATCGAGGCCTTCGCCCACGTCGC
>JBBRZF010000081.1:0-14033 GCA_038236965.1 Terriglobales bacterium
AGATACGACGCGTCAAACATGGGCAGGTTCATGTCGCCTGATCCATTGATGGCGAGCGCTAATGTATCTAATCCGCAGACGTGGAACAGGTACAGCTACGCACTCAACAACCCATTGCGCTACGTCAATCCCCTGGGGCTCTTTGCTTCGCCAGCATACAACTGCGACAAGGATCACAAACAGTGCTTGAATGACGAGCAACGGCGCATTCTTGAAAACTCAACCGGAAAAGATAAGGACGGAAACAAAGTATCAGGCGAAGGCTTATATAGCTCACTAAACGAAAAGCAGCAGAACGCATTCGTGAATGTTACAGACCGGCTTGGATCAATCACGTTTCAGGACGGTTCGACGGCGCTCAGTTCCGTTCAGAGTATCAGTTCGTTCCAGGACGATCGTGTTTTTGCAAATGTAGACAAGTCATTGGCCGGAAATGTTGCGAAGGACAGTAGGTTGGGCGAAGTGGACTTCATCAAGAGCCAGCATCCCGGAACTGACATCAGTTTCAAATCGAATGATGCGACAGGCAATATTCAATTTTCCTTCGATGAGAGTCGCATCATTGCGGATATAGACCATGACCTCTGCAAAGGTCTATGTCACATTCTTGAGGCCGCACGAAATCACGCGACCAACTCTCGTACCGATCAGGATGAGGTACGACGAATCTTGATCGCAAATCCAAAGATTGGGATTACTCCGAGCACTGATTCGAGGTTTAACAGACCCTAATGATGCGAACATCGACGATTATCCTCTACGGGATCGGCGCACTCTTGATGGCCCTTCCAGGTCTTTTCACGACCGGCCGACGATCGGTATATCTGTTGTGCATGATTTCGGGCCTGCTGCTGATCGCTGCTGCTGGAAAACGAGGGTTTGCACAGCCTAAGACAGCACTAGTTCTTTTGGTCGTGTCGAATATTTCGTTTTGGCTATCGGTGGTTTTGTGGCTCTCCAGAGATAAACTCTTTGGAATGCCAACCAGGGAGTCAGGAGTTGATCCATTTGTGGGACCCCTGTTGCTCTGGCTGGCTGTTCTGATCCTATTTGTTATTTATGAGTCGGTTGTATTCGCTACGGGGATAATCGTAAATCGGAGCCGAACCGTAGCCGTGATTGGGTTGGCGGCTGTAGCCGTTCAGGTCCTCCTCACCGGCCGAAGTATCTATTTGATGATTCAAGGAGTATGAGGGCACCCTGCGACTCGGAGAGATACCACGACGATGGAGTAGCCAGTTTGCACAAGTTCACCGGCAAAGAACGTGATACCGAACCCGGACTGGACTACTTCGGAGCTAGATACTACGGCTCCAATATGGGCAGATGGATGACGCCCGACTGGTCCGAAACTCCGAGTGCTGTCCCGTACGCCGACTTGAGCAACCCGCAAAGTTTGAATCTGTATGCGGATGTCGGGAACAATCCAGTTTCTCGATCCGACGCCGACGGGCATGACTGCACAACGATATTGAAGCTCAAGGTTGTTTGCTGGAACCAACAGGACATGGGAGAAGCAGAAAAGAAAGCAGAGCGAGCTCACGAGGACGTTCATATGAACGAGCCTTGGTCGACTCCGGGGTGGAAGGAGGAACAAAACGCATTCAAAGCTGAGCAGAATGTCGTCGAGAACCGTCTGAACGAACTAAATTCTAAGAAAGAGCTGACAGAAGCAGAGAAGAAAGAAAAGAAACAGCTTGAAGAACGTTCAAGCACTGACAAGACTTTCACGGAAGGTCCCGAAGCTGAACGGAATTCGAAGCGGTACTATCGAAATAACCAGAACTGGTTGAAGCGGTTGTTCATCGAGAATCCCGATAAAGATATTTCTAAGCCAAAGCCTCCTCAACCAAAGCCACCACAACCACCACCACCGCCGCCTCCACCCAAAGAACAAAAGGAGGGGAAATGAGCAATCCATCGAATCGAGCCGGAGCCATTCTCAAAATCCTTGCGTTAGTCTGCGTCGAGGTGGCACTAATCCTGTTTGCTTTCGCTCCCACCAACATCAACAGCAAAGAGATCCGAACTTTACACCAGCAGTATGTTGAACAACCTACAGACGAAAACCGGAGAACGTACGAGTCCGTCGCCGCACGAGTGAACCGACCTTTCCACGTACTCCAAATTGGCTCGGCAATTATTGCGATCCTGCTACCGATAGGTTTGGGCCTTCGCAGACGTATGATGCAGCACGATGTTGCTGAGTCCAAACAACAGTCATGATGACCCACATCTACGGCGTGGTGTCATCCAAGGCGTACAAGTTCACCGGCAAAGAACGTGATACTGAAACCGGCCTCGACTACTTCGGAGCACGGTACTTTGGATCAAGCATGGGCAGGTTCCTCTCGCCGGACTGGAGCGACGATCCAGAACCTGTCCCGTACGCCGATCTTTCCAACCCGCAAACTCTGAATCTCTATCAGTATGTTGGTAATAATCCGCTTTCATTTACGGACCCGCTGGGGCATGCCGTCTGCATGTTCTCTGCCGCCACGTCGGGAGCAGCCTGTGAAGGTGAGTCGAGCAGTCCTTCGCGAGCACAGCGACAGACGAAGCCCAAAACGCCGCAACAACCTAAACCAAAACCCGATAGACGCCCTGGAAGCAAGCCAGCGCGAGTCATTTTCAATGAGACTTCGGGGCTTCGTTCGAAAAACAATCAGCAGACTTTGCATGATGCACGGGTAGGTGTTGCGCACACACTGCTAAACGCATCTGGCATGAGGCATCCCCCGTCCACTGTTTCGGATATTTTGACCAAAAGTGCGGCAGCAGCGATCAACCGTGACCCTGACGCAAAAGCAGCATGGGCAGATTCGCAAGCTGCACTGGCGGAAGCGCAAAAAGGTGCAGACACCACGTCTTGAGCAATACATTTCTTCCTCGATTATGAAGGGGCTGACCGCCCGAACTGGGCTACAGAGAATCGGCAGACAGCTAGCTATGGCCCCTTCGTAAACGCGGCAGGGGGAGGCGATGTTCCAAAAGGTGCCGCTGTGACCATCAGAATCTACCGAGAAAAGCCACTGGAGGACGAATGATCAGCGCACGATCCTTTATCGTTTTCGCACTATTGGCGTGTGTATGGGTGACTGGCCAAGATAAGAAAATACCTTTGAGTGCCCAGCAGATAGAGGCAGTGAAGGTCGCCATCGCAGACGAAATCTACGACTACGACTATCAGGATCGATATGTCGACATTGGCACACCTGTAAAAAATAAATATCAAATACCACTCTACGTCAGGCCGGACCTCCAGGGAGGCTCTGGCCAGGTTATCTACAAGCTTCCGTTGGGAGAAGTGGCTCGCATTTTTGAGTTCAAGGGAAATCTAGCAGTTCTTGTACGAGAGCCTCGCGACAAGTTTCCTCCAACTTCCAGCAGCACATTGACCCTGTATCTGAACGATGATGTTGTCTGTGCAAACAAGACGAACTGGCTTCGAGAAGCACTCACCATCAATCCCAGTCCATCAGAAGCTGAGACGCGCGAAGCGGTGTCGCGACAACGCAGTAGAAAAGGCTCCTCGCAACACGATGAGGATGATCGGAGTAAGAGGCACCATTGATTTACCAGTTCTACCGGCAAAGAACGTGACACCGAAACCGGACTCGACTACTTCGGAGCCAGATATTACGGATCCAATATGGGGCGGTTCACCAGTCCCGACCCGAAGATGTTTACGGCTCGTCATCTGCTCTACCCGCAGAAATGGAATAAGTATGCGTACGTGCAAAACAACCCGCTGGCTAACATCGATCCAGACGGGCTAGATGATTACAAGGTGTTCATCGTAGGAGCAAGCGGTGGCAATTGGGCTAAAGCAAAAGCAGCCGCCGAGGCAAATGGGCACACCTTTACCATCTACCGAGGAAAGGATGCGACCGTTCAGCGATACAACCAAGCACTCGGCGATCCAAATGCCCGAGTTGTTTTTGTCGGACACACGTCACACGGAGCGAATAGCAGCACGGCGAACGCGGTTGTACTCGGGAACGGCAGATCAGCGGGAGCTAATTCGGTTCAGCAAGTCGTAACGCCTACAAGCACGCCCGGCACGGTCAACGCGACCGAGCAACCGTTGCCCACCACTACGATTAAGGCAGATAGCGTTACGGCAATTGGCTGTAATTCAGCCGATCTCTCATCGCAGTACAGTTCGACCAACTTCGTCGGCCTCGCCTCCGGGACCAACAATGGCACAACGCTCCCTGCCGAAGGTTCCACGGCGGCTGCGTGGGTGGCGGCAGATGCTGCTGCCCGCCCGGAGAACGGAAACCCTGCCCCGAACGCAGTCAATCCCGTGGATGCCGCCGATAGTGCGTTGAAACAGAGTCCCGATCCACAAGACCACGATGGCGACAAGGTCATAGAACGGAAGCGCCCAGAATGAAAACTTTTGTTAGTGTCGTTTTGATAATCCTGAGTGCTCTTCTCTGCTTGGCTCAAGAGCCAGAAAAGCAAGGAGCCACTCAACAGATTCAAATTGCCGAAATCCTTGATCGGAAAGGTTGGAAGGTTCCGGGAGTGACAGGAGCGCGCATCATCCAACATGCGCGTTGGACTACCGAGGGGTTGGAGGGCATATTTGCCGACACCCTGAAACCGGTGTCTCCGAATACTTCTGTCCTCCTACTTACAACGGTTCGCGACAAACCTGGGGCGATTGAGGTCCGGCAACAGCAGATTGAAGTGACTGAAATCCTTCGATTTTCGATGAACGGACGCACCTTCGCGTACCGCATTACCGCTATTCCACAGAGCATTGACAGTCGCGGAAAGAGAACCTCTCTTGGGTCCGAGGAGAGGCTAGCTTTCTACGATGTTGATGGGACAGGTAAGTTTACGGTGATGCAAGATGCGGGAGACTTCGGTCCATTTGTTCCTATGATTCCAGGATGGGTCAAGAAACCTCCTCTTCCCCCGAACGAGAAGGACAAAAGAGAGAAGCATAAATAAGGGCGGCCTACGAGTACTACTCAAGCTGTTCACAATTACGACGAAGTGCCGCGTTGTGCGTCACAGTTCACCGGCAAAGAGTCGCCTCCGGGCGGCTTTTTACTTTTCCGCGTGTCCGTCGCGATGTAAATATCTCTTCAGAGAGCCTGGAGGAACTTCCATGGCTCTCACGAGAAAGACAGGCCCATCCGCGCCTGCCACCCTACCGCAACTCATGACCGACCACCTCATCGCGCTGCAGGTGAAAGGCTATTCTGAATACACTGTTCGCCCCCGTCGCGTGCACATCAATATGTTTGTCCGCTGGTGCGCGGGGCGTGGCATTCACGCAATCGTGCAAATCACCAGACGCGTTCTGCAAGACTATGAACGCTACGTGTTCGTCTACCGAAAGCGCGACGGACAGCCTCTCACGGTCGCTTCACGGTTCGCCCGCTTAGTCCCGTTGCGTGTGTGGTTTCGCTGGATGGTACGGGAGCGGATACTGAAACGAAATCTTGCAAACGAGTTGGACCTGCCGCGCATCGGACGCCCTCTCCCGCGAAGCATCTTATCGCCAAAGGATGTCGAGCGCATCATGCGCCAGACCAACCGTCGGACCGCCATAGGGCTTCGTGATCGCTGCATTCTTGAGGTGCTGTACGCCACTGGCGTGCGCCGTCTCGAGTTGACCAGATTGGCGGTGCGAGACCTACAGCTCGACCGTAAAACTGGTTCTGGTGCGACACGGAAAGGGAAATCGGGACAGGGATGTGCCGATCACGAATCGTGCACTTCGCTGGATCGATCGTTACTTACGAAGTGGCCGACCGAGACTTGCGACGCCGACGTCGAGCAGTGCCCTGTTTCTCAGCCGCGAAGGCAAGCCAATCAGCCGCGATCACCTGACGTACGTCACTCGGCGATACATCGAGAAAGCGCAGCTAAGCAAGCGCGGCGCGTGTCACATCTTTCGTCACACGATCGCGACCCTCATGCACGAGAACGACGCCGACATCCGCATCATCCAACAGTTGCTAGGGCACGCGGACATCCGAACAACGCAGATTTACACTCAGGTGGCGATCCGAACGCTGCAGCGGTGTCCCGATTTCCTTTTCCGTGCCGCACCAGGACCAGCTTACGGCGGGTGGCCCGTTCAAGCCTTCTTTTGGCTTGAGCGGGGGCGAGAATACTGCAGCGCATAGCGTGACTGCTGCGCGTTCGCGTTTTCTTGCCGTCCACTCCGATTCGATCTCAACACATCCGGCCACCTCGGCTGCCGGCTCACATATCACTCCCTGACGGTTGCCCAACAGGTGCCTTGAAGTTGGCATATATTGTGCTTTTGCTTACCTCCTCAATTCACCTTCTCCGTGCCTCCGTGCCTCCGTGTCTCCGTGGTGGATTGTTCTCCCTCTCGGCTTCCACCTATTTTCCTGTCAAGCCCCTCCGCGCCCCTCAATTCACCTAACTCGCTCATTCCATGCCAAATATAATTCCGCGCAAGATGTCCAGTTGAACCCCTCCGATCTGTCATACTAGATATAGAGATCAAACAAAGGCCGCGCTCACCAAGCGCGGCCTTTCACGTTTCGCCTTTGATCTTCAAACTGGCAACTGGCAAATGACAACTGACAACTGACGAACCGGCAACTGCTCCTAAATTCTTTGTTATCTAGATTTTGACCTCTAACTCCATTGCTTTCAGGATTTTACGGACAACTTCCCTGCAAAATATTGAAAACAAATAACTTAAAACTAACAAAACAGGGGGGTACCCCCCCGCGCGCACACGAGGCAGGATTCAGCGTCACTGGACGCGAGTTCCGCATCACCGACGAGAGTACGCACTGCGTATAGAATCATCGTGTCCCAACCGTAATCATGGAGAACGCAATGAGACTACTAGTCCTCGGTTCTGGAATGATGGGTTCGTCGGCAGCTTACGACATGGCGCGATGTGCGCGCGTGGCTGAGATCACGTTGGCCGATGCCGACCTGAAGCGCGCCAAGGCCGCGGCCGCGCGCATCAACAAGCTCACCGCTACCAAGAAGGTGCATGCCCTCGCCGTCGACGCCAGCAACCAGCGAGCTGCCGCCAAGGTCATGAGCGGACACGACGGCGTTCTCTCGGCCGTTCCCTACTACTACAACCTCGCCCTCGCCAAGGCCGCTATACAGGCCAAGTGCCACTTCGCCGACCTCGGCGGAAACAACACGGTCGTCCGCCAGGAACTCGCGCTGGAGAAGGAAGCCGCCAGGCGCGGCGTCGCCATCGCGCCCGACTGCGGACTCTCGCCCGGAATGGCATCGATACTAGGCGGAGAACTCGTACGCCGCAGCGGCGGCAAAGCCGACGCCCTCAAGCTCTACGTCGGCGGATTGCCCGAAGATCCCGAGCCGCCCTTCTACTACCAGCTTGTCTTCTCCGTCGACGGACTCATCAACGAGTACGCCGAGCCCGCCAAGATCCTGCGCAAGGGCAAGATGGTCACCATCGAGCCGCTGACCGAGGCCGAGAAGTTCCAGATACCCGGCTTCCCCGAACTGGAAGCCTTCCACACCTCCGGCGGCACCTCCACCATGCCCGAAACCTTCGCCGGAAAAGTCGGCGAATGCTTCGAGAAGACGCTGCGCTACCCCGGCCACCTGGCCATGATCCGCTCCCTCTACGATCTTGGACTCTTCTCCACCAAGCCGATGAAAGTCGGCGCAACACAGATCGCGCCGCGCGAACTCATGAAGAAACTTTTCTTGGAGAAGATGAGCGGCGAAGAGCCCGACGTCACCGTCATGCGCCTGGAAGCCCATCGCAACGGTCGTGTTGCGGCCTTCACCATGGTAGACAAATACGATTCGGCGACGAAGCTCAGCTCAATGATGCGCACCACCGCTTGGCCCGCCAGTGTCGTGCTGCAAATGCTGGTCTCCAGCGAGATAGAGAAACGCGGCGCCATCCTGCAAGAGCGCGATGTTCCTGCGCAACTCTTCTTGAACGAGATGGCAGCGCGCGGAATCGCAATCGCCTACACGGCTGACTAGATGCAGCAGTGAGTAGTGAGTAGCGAGAACAACAAGACAAAGGGCACGGCGCAAGCCATGCCCTTTTTGCTGCTGCTCAATATCTAAGCGACTACCACTTTGCCAGCGTCTTCATGCCTTCCAGGATGTCGTCGGCTTGAGGAAGGATGACGTCTTCCAGCAGAGGCTGATAGGCAACGAAGGTGTCCTTCGCGGCTACGCGACGCACGGGCGCATCGAGCTGGTCGAACAGCTCGTCCGCGATGCGTGCTGCGATCTCCGCGCCATAACCGAAGCTGATCATGTCTTCATGGACGATAAGTACTCGGCTGGTCTTCGACACCGACTCGGCGATGGCTTCCCAGTCGTATGGCATCAGCGTGCGCAGATCGACTACCTCGACGCTGACGCCGTGCTCGCGCTCCAACTTCTGCGCCGCCTGCAGCGAACGCGGAACCGTCGCGCCATAGGTGATCACCGTCAGGTCCTTGCCTTCCTTCACCACCTTGGCCTTGCCGAACGGGATCGTGTAATCCGGCCCCGGATACGGCGAACGTCCATACGTCTCGCGATAGAGACGCTTGTGCTCTAGGAACAGTACGGGATCGTCGCAGCGTATGGCCGTGCGCAGTAATCCAGCGGCATCCAGCGCATTCGACGGGAAGACGACGTGCATCCCCGGCGTATGCGTGAAGATGCTCTCCCCGCATTGCGAGTGATAGACGGAGCCCCCGGTGAGGTAGCCGCCGATCGCCACCCGCACCACCGCCGGACACGAGAAGTTTCCGTTCGAGCGCCAGCGGATGAGCGGCAGTTCGTTGCGAAGCTGCTGCATCGCAGGCCAGATGTAATCGAAGAATTGGATCTCGGCGATGGGCTTGAGTCCGCGAGTAGCCATCCCGACGGCGCGTCCGACAATGTTGGCCTCTGCCAGCGGAGAATTGAATACGCGCTCAGAGCCGTAATCGCACTGCAATCCGGCGGTCAGTTTAAAGACTCCGCCTTTGCCCTTCACCAGTTTTTCGTTGAGTTCGCGCGAGCAGTCGGCCACGTCTTCGCCGAAGAGCACGATGCGTTCATCACGCTTCATCTCGTCGCGAAGTGTGGAGTTGATGAGGTCGGCCATGGTCTTGTCGGCTCCGGCCTTGGGATTGTCGTCTCTCTTCTGCTCGAATTGCGGCAGCGAGAAGAAGGCCTTCGACTTGGGATCAAGGTCGGGCGAGAAGACGAATTCCGCATAGGATTCAACCGCCGGCGGCGATGCTTCGAGCGCCTGGTCGGTGGCAATCTGCAGCTGCGCATCGACGGTCTTTTCGAGGTCATTGATTCCGTTTTCGTCGAGAATACCTTCGCGCAGGAGGAACATCTGCATGCGCGTGATGGGATCGCGTTCGGCGTCCTTCTGGCGTTCGCTGTCGGGACGATAAAGTTTTTCGTCGTCGGAAAGCGAGTGCGAGTAGGGACGAATGACGTGTCCGTGTACAAACGCCGGACCGTTGCCTGCGCGGCAATGCTCGATGGCGCGCCTGAAGCCCGCGTAACTTGCGACCGGATCGGTGCCGTCAAATTCCTCGAAATGAAAGTTCGGGAAGCCCTCCACCAGCTTGCTGATATTTCCGCCCGTGGTTCCGACTTCGACAGGAACCGAGATGGCGTACTCGTTGTCCTCAATGACGTAAAGCACAGGCAGCTTGAGGTTTGAAGCGGTGTTGAGTGACTCCCAGAATTCACCTTCGGAGGTGGTGCCATCTCCGGAGGAAACGAAAACCACTTCATCACCGTGGAAAACCACGTCTTTGAATTCGCGATAATCGCCCGAGTTCTTCTTTGCGGCGTCGGGATGCTGGCTGAAGTAGCGACCGGCTTCCGCGCAACCTACGGCTTGCAGGAACTGTGATCCCGTCGGCGACGACTGCGTCACGATGTTTAACTTTTTGTGTCCCCAGTGCGACGGCATCTGGCGGCCGCCGGAGTTCGGATCGTCGGCAGCGCCCACGGCTTCGAGCAACTGCTCGAGCGGCGTCATGCCCAATGTGAGGCAGAGTGCGCGGTCGCGATAGTAGGGATAAAACCAGTCGTAGCCGGCCTTCAACTGCATCCCGCAGGCGACCAGCATGGCTTCGTGTCCCGCGCCGGAAATCTGGAAGTAGATGCGCTGCTGGCGTTTGAGCAGGATCTCGCGGTCATCGAGCCGGCGAGAAAGGAACATCAGCCGGTACATCTCGATAAGTTGCGGCGCAGTGAGTCCTTCGTAAGTCTTGTCGGCGGTTGCACTTCCGCCGTGGGCAGTTTTCTGCTCTTTAGTTGCCATCCAGTCCTCGAGTAAATCAGATGCCCAGGCGCACTCCACAGACGCGCGGGCTGGTAGGTCCAATCCTTTAAATCATTGTAAATGATGCTTACACGCGAACTGCCGCCGAGGGTCGCTGCCGAGAGGGTCGGTCCGCGCCCGTTATACTGGCAAGGCGATGATACGTGTATTACGTTCGATTCCCAGCAACGAAATTCGACTCCTCATTTTTGACCTGGACGGCACCCTGGTTGACAGCCAACTCGACCTTGCCAACGCGGTCAACGCCATGCTCGTTCATTTCGGACGCCCGGAGCTTCCGGTGGACGTGATTGCCAGCTACATAGGCGATGGTGCGCCCATGCTCGTGCGCCGCGCCCTGGGCGATCCCAAGCATGAGAGTTCCGTGCAGGAAGCTCTGCACTACTTTATGGCCCACTACCGCGCGCACAAACTGGACAATACCAAGGCCTATCCCGGCGTAGCCGAAATGCTGCAATGCATCGCGCAAGGCGCGGATCATCGCGTCAAGATGGCCGTGCTCACCAATAAGCCGGTGAACCCCTCGCGCGGAATTCTGGATGGGTTAGGGTTGAGCCAACACTTCGTGCAGGTTTATGGCGGCAACAGTTTTGAGACCAAGAAACCGGATCCGCTCGGAGCGCACACGTTGATGGTGGAGACCGCAGTGCGTCCCAACCAGACGGTGATGATCGGTGACTCGCAGATCGACATCCTCACGGCGCAGAATACCGGCATGTGGAGTTTGGGCGTGACCTACGGCTTCGCGCCGGAATCGCTGGTGAAACATCCGCCGGATGTGCTGGTGGACGAGGTTGGGGAAATCGCTCAGGCGCTCGGATTCCGCGAGTGATCTGCCTTCTTTTGGCCTCCAAATGGCCGATAGGCCGTATTTTTGTTACGACCTTAGGTGCGCCCTGCCCATTTGGTAGGTGACGGACATCACAGCCTCACGGGTCGCCCTCAGGCGACACTGGAAACGCGGACACCTCCGTAGACGCGGGCTTAATGTTCAAGATTCTTAAGACACGCCAACTCGGTACCGGCATCAAGCTGTTCGAGATTCTGGCTCCACGAATCGCCAAGAAACAGCTTCCCGGTCAATTCGTCATCGTGCGATTGCACGACCACGGCGAGAGAATTCCCCTAACCATTGAAGGCTCTGACGCAAAAGCCGGCACCATAACAATTTGCGTCCAATCCATCGGCAAAACCACGCACCTGCTGAACTCCCTGGAAGTGGGCGACTCTATCCTTGATGTTGTCGGTCCCCTGGGCAAGCCATCTGACGTGCAGCTTTACGGACGCGTCGTGATTCTGGCTGGAAGCGTCGGCACAGCGATGGCCATTCCTACAGCGAAGGCGATGAAGGAAGCCGGCAACAAGGTCATCTTCATCGAAGGCGCGCGCCGCAAAGATCTCGTCGTGCTGGAAGACGAAGTGAGAGCGATCTGCGACGAAACTTACATCATGACCGACGACGGCAGCGTGGGCGAGCAGGGCCTGGTCACCAAGAAACTGCAGGAGTTGATCGACATCGATCCCAAGATCGATTTCGTTCTCGCAGTCGGTCCCATTCCCATGATGCGCGCAGTCGCGCAAGTGACGATGGCGCTCGGAATCCGCACGGTCGTCAGTTTGAATTCAATCATGGTGGACGGTACGGGTATGTGTGGTGGTTGTCGCGTGTTGGTCGGCGATACCAGCCAGTTTGCCTGCGTTGACGGACCGGAGTTCGAGGCCGAAAAGGTCAACTTCGACGTGCTCATCCAGCGCAACGCCATGTATCGCGATAGAGAACAGAAATCCTTGGCGGACTTCATTGCGAATCCGCAGCCTGATCTGGACTTGGTGCGCGAAGATTGCAAACTGCGCGCGGCACAAGAGGAAATGATGGCGATGTCGGAGGCGAGCAATGTCAAATAACAATCCTGTGCCGATGAAAGATCGCTTGCAGATTCCTCGCCAGAAGATGAACGAGCGTCCTGCTTTTGAGCGCGGCCACGATTTCGTGGAAGTGAACATGGGCCTCAACCCCGAGCAGGCGCAGATTGAAGCCCAGCGCTGCATCGAATGCGCCAAGCCAACCTGCATGCACGGATGTCCCGTGGGAGTGAAAGTACGCGACTTCGTGGACCTGGTGATCGCCGGTGACTATCTTGGCGCAGCAGCAAAGATACGCGAAGACAACGTACTGCCCGCCGTTACCGGACGCGTTTGCCCACAGGAAGACCAGTGCGAAAAAGGCTGCGTGCTCGGCAAGAAAAAAGAACCGCTGGCCATCGGATACCTTGAGCGTTTCGTGGCCGATTATGAACGCTCTGTCGGAAAGCTCGGACTTCCTGCTCGCGCTCCGTCCACAGGAAAGAAAGTCGCCATCGTAGGCAGCGGTCCTTCTGGACTTACCTGCGCAGGCGACCTCATTCAGCGCGGACACGAAGTGCGTGTATTCGAAGCACTCCATGAACTCGGCGGCGTGCTCGTATACGGCATCCCTGAATTCCGTTTGCCGAAAGAGATCGTGCGTCAGGATGTCGACGTACTTCGCCAGATGGGCGTGCAGTTCGAAAACAATGTCGTTGTCGGCAAAACGGTCACCATCGACGAGTTGCTGCACGAAGAAAACTACGACGCCATCTACGTCGCCACGGGCGCTGGTTTGCCGCAATTCCTCAACGTACCCGGCGAGCACCTGAACGGCGTTTACTCGGCTAATGAATTCCTGACCCGCGTCAACCTGATGCGCGCCTACCGCTTCCCCGAATACGATGAGCCTGTTTACGACTGCCGCGACAAGGACGTTATCGTCGTCGGCGGAGGCAATACGGCTCTCGACAGCGTACGCACGGCTTTGCGACTGGGAGCGAAAAGCGCCACCATCGTTTATCGCCGCACGGAAAAAGAAATGCCCGCGCGTATCGAAGAGGTTCATCACGCAAAGCAGGAAGGCATTCAGTTCCACATGCTGTGCAATCCGGTGGACTTCGCGGGCGACGAAAAGGGCTTCGTGAAATCCGTGACGCTCATGCGCATGGAACTCGGCGAGCCCGATGCTTCGGGACGCCGTCGTCCGGTGGAAATCAAGGGTTCGGAATTCACGCTGCCCGTGCAAGTGGCCATCATCGCCACCGGCACCACGGCGAATCCGCTCATCCAATCCACCACGCCTGACCTGAAGACGAACAAGTGGAAATACATTGTCGCCGACGAAGCCACGCAGAAGACTTCCAAGCGCGGTGTTTTCGCCGGTGGAGACATCGTGACCGGCGGAGCCACTGTCATTCTGGCAATGGGCGCTGGCCGCCGCGCGGCGCAGTCGATGCACCAATACCTGCAAACGGGTGTTTGGGAAACCGAAGAGGCTGCCACAGCCAAAGCGTAACCAGCTTTTAGCAAGAAGGCCGTCGCCCAAAGTGACGGCCTTTTTGTTTATTGTGCCCGCACGAATCCACACGTAATATCGAGCATCCCCAAACTGGAGAGCATGATCACAGTGAACGAACTAGACACGCTGACCAAGGCGGAACTGCGCACCTTGCGCTCGCTGAAGACTCCTGCCAAGATCCAGCGCTTTCTGGAAGACATGCCCTACCATCACGCAAATACGGCATGGTCTCCGCGATTGGTGTTGAAGCATCGGACGGCGCATTGTCTGGAAGGCGCGCTGTTCGCAGCCGCCGCGCTGCGGGCCAATGGATTCCCCCCGCTCGTGATGGACCTGGAGGCCTTTCGTGACGACGACCACGTGCTCGGG
>JBBRZF010000082.1:0-14013 GCA_038236965.1 Terriglobales bacterium
ACTGGTTCGCGCAAGAGTGGCAACCACCGCCGTTCGCTCTTCAGCCTTCACAGGCGGAGCAGTACGATCGGCTAGCGGAGCGGAAGAGGGAGTGACGGCATTGCTGGCCGGTATGACAGGCGCTACCTGCGTAGCGGCAGGTACAGCCTTCAGAGGTGCAACCAGTTGCGGCTGCGCTTTCTTCTCTGCTGGAGCTGGCTCTGCGGACAGAAAGGGAACAGGATCGGCAGCGGGAACATTCGCGAGTGCATGACGTATCTGGTCGGCTGTGGTCTTCAGCACGGCGATGTCAGTCCGCGTAAAGGCATGCGGCGCAGAAGAGAATGCGGCTAGCACCCCCTGCGGCTGCCTCGCGCCTTCAATCGGCACCACAACAAAGGAGCGAGTATTGAGCTGGCGGCAAACTTTTGCGTCAACTCGAGCGTCGGCATCGGAATCCTGGCAATGCAGCATCGTGCGCTGTTCCATGCACAATCCTGTGAAGCTGCCCTGGATCGTCATGCGGGAACCGAGATCGGGGGCGATTTCGCCGGCCGTGGCCCGGGTCACAACGAAGTCGCCGTCACGAATGGCAACCGCCGCTCCGTCTGCATTCGTGAATTGCCGCAAACGCGCGACGATTTCGTTCAGAATAACTTCAAGCGGCTTGGCTTCCGCAAACTGCATAGTAGCGCCTCGTGTGACGCTCAAGTCGAGTCACCCCCGAGAACGCTGCCCGCGCCCCGGAGTTCACTCGGCAAGAGCTGTTGGGCGAATCATCCCACAACATTGCGGAAGAATGGATCACGCGGAAGTACATCGACCAATAACGAAGGGACACTAGTCTTCCGTGCAGTGCCAAGAACACTAGAGAAGCATTAAGTTTGCGCTTACCTGACATTGGCTTGCCAGGAAGCAGCATAGAGGTGAATTCATGAAGAACATCTTCGAGGTACTGCAGGAGAAAGAAGACCAACTGCGCGAGAAGAAGCTCGCCGTCAAAGCACTGGAAGAACAGGTTGCAAAGCTGCGCGGCGCTATTGAGATATTCAATGATGTGATGAAGGGCGAGGAAAGCGCAGCGCCCGTATCAGTCCCGATCAATGGCGGCGGCAGCGTGTTGGTTGCCGTGGATGATCCACTGAACTTGAACGTGCGCCCTTCCGCTGCGGCGGCGCCCACTCGCAACTGGCCGTAACCCAAGGAGCCAGCCAGTCCCGCCAACTAAGCGTTGGCGCATTTGCCATGCGTTGATTCGCTGACTGATTCTGTTGCAGGGGCTGTTGTAAACTGAGACTGCACTAGTCGCGGCGTGCCGTGGCCCTGTAGCTCAGTTGGATAGAGCGACGGTTTCCTAAACCGCAGGTCGCAGGTTCGATTCCTGCCAGGGTCACCATTCCTATCTTTCCCTCCGTCTATTCGCTACAAAAATTTGCGCCGCCTCCTCTTCACCTGGGTGGGTGACCTGAATCACATATTTTCCGATTTCAGCGTTGCATCATTCCCTAACTGTCGTTTGTATCCGGAGTGTTCTCCCTCTCCACACGAAACGACATCATCACGCATCATCGTTGCGTACTGAGATTGATTGGGCCTGTTCCGTCAGTTAGCACCTCGACCGTAACAGTCGAAGACTCGCATTGGACCGGAGTGTGGAATGTTAAAGCGCACCGTACTCGGCATCATAATGTGTTCCCTGGTTTTAGTATCTTGCGGCGGAGGAGGATCGTCTTCGGGCGACAATAATGTCATTCCGGTCACGCCTCCGAATACGGGTACGTCCTCCGGATACACGCTGCTCGCATGGAGTGAGTTGGGAATGCACTGCATGGATGGGAAAGACTATTCGGTGCTGGCAATCCTGCCGCCTTATAACAGCGTTCACGCGCAGTTGATAAAACAGTCCGAGCCACCGCAGATCATCACCAGTGGGGTGACGATCACCTACGAGGCGGTTCCCGACACGAACGGCTCCTCGAATACTAAGAGTTCGACGAAAACGAATTTCTGGAGCTATGTGAGCGCGCTATTCCATGCCAGTCCGTCCGCTGATATGGGACTTGCCGGCAACGCCGTGCAGAGCGCGATACCGCACCCGCTTACCTATAATGTCGCGCAATCGTGGTGGGAAGCAGTCGGCATTCCGACCGTTCCCTTCGACGATGGCGGCAAGAACAATGCGTACCCGATGTCGCGTATCGTGGCGCGTGATGCGCAAGGCGTTCAGTTGGCGGAGGCCAAAATCGTGCTCGCCGTGAGCGACGAAATCAGTTGCAACAATTGTCACGGGTCGAACTCGAATCCCGGGGCCCAACCGAAAGCCGGTTGGGAGAACAATCCCGATCCGAACAAGGATACCCGCTTCAACATTCTCAAACGCCACGACGACCAAGAAAATGTGAGTTCGCTGCTTCCAGCGCTGGCAGCGAAGGGATACAACTACCAATCCTCGCTGTACCAAACCGCAAAATCGGGAACTCCGATTCTTTGTGCGGCCTGCCACGCCACCAACGCATTGGGCGCAGCCGGACTTCCGGGAGTGAAGCCGGTTACGGAGGCGATACACACCCGCCACAGCAGCGTGATCAATCCAGCGACGGGAGTTACGCTGGACAATGCCAGCACACCGTTCGGTTCCTGCTATATGTGCCATCCGGGGGTGCAGACGAAGTGCCAGCGCGGCGCGATGTCCGGTGTGGCCTGCTTTGACTGCCACGGCAACCTGAGTGCCGTGGGAAAACCGGGACGCAAGGGTTGGCTGGATGAACCGAACTGCCAAATGTGTCATAACAATTCCAATCGCTTTGGCACGACGTTTTCATCGCCGGGAAATTTTCGGACGACAAGCGACACCACTTTCGCGACCACTGCAAATGTTCCGGCGACGGGCACCAGCCTGTTCCGGTTCAGTACAGGACACGGAACTCTGCATTGCGGAGGTTGTCATGGGGCTCCTCACGCGGAGTTCGCAACCAGCCAGGCTAACGATAATGTGTACGCAACGGCCATACAGGGCTATCCGGGCAGGGTAGGCGAGTGCAAAGCTTGCCATACGGCTACGCCCTCTGGAGGCGCAGGCGGGCCGCACAATATGCATGCCGTGGGGCAGCCCTGGGTAAGCGCGCACAAGCAGTATGCGTCAAACAGCACCGCCGCATGCGCTTATTGTCATGGTTCCAACTTCCGTGGCACATTCCTTTCGCAGACGAAAGTAGCTCGAACACTTGCGGTGGAAAATGGCTCCAAGTCATTTGCCGCTGGGGCGAGTATCGGTTGCTACGATTGTCACAATGGCCCTAACGGCGGCTGATAGGAATTGCAATGGTGTGGTGATTTGGGCACAGAGGTCTGGCTAAGTGGTTGATTCCTAAGATTAAGGCCAAGGAAACCAGAGGATTCAATGCAGGTGGTGAAGGAATTCACGATATAATTCACGCATTGTGCCCAAGTATTCAATCGTCGTTCCGTTTCATAATGAGCAGGAGAACGTCACCGAGCTTTACGACCGGCTAAAAGCTGTGTTGGAAGCGAATGGGGAGACGTTCGAGCTTATATTTGTCGATGATGGCAGCAGAGACCTGACATTCTCGCTGCTGCAGCAGATTACCGCCGTGGACAGCCGGGTGGTTGTGGTGAAGTTGCGCCGCAACTTTGGTCAAACTTCGGCGCTGGCTGCAGGTTTCGACCACGCTAAGGGCGATTTTGTGATTGCCATGGACGGCGACCTGCAGCACGATCCGGCAGACATTCCGCTGTTTATCGAGAAGATCCACGAAGGCTTCGACATCGTAAGCGGATGGCGCAAAGAGCGCGTGGATAACTTCATTCTTCGGCGCATCCCTTCCCGTTGCGCGAATTGGCTGATGGCGAAGTTGAGCGGCGTTGACCTGCACGATTTTGGCACAACCTACAAAGCGTATAACCGCGACCTTATCGAGCAGGTTCCGTTATATGGCGAAATGCACCGGTTCATTCCAGCGCTGGCATCATGGTACGGCGCGACCATCTGCGAGATCCCGATCAAGAACATCAACCGCGAACGCGGCGAATCGCATTACGGAATCGGACGGACGTTCCGTGTATTCTTCGATTTGATCACGATCCGCTTTTTATTGAAATACTTGTCGCGTCCGCTGCACTTCTTCGGATCGTTCGGCATGCTCGGCATCGGAGTGGGAACTACCATCTCGTTCTACCTGATGCTGCTGAAAGTTTTTACTCACGTACACCTGATGGACGAACACGGCCCGCTGCTTACGTTTGCGGCAGTCATGATCGTGGCCGGAGTGCAGTTGCTGGCCTTGGGACTGCTGGGCGAGTTGCAGGTCCGCCACTTCCACGAGCCGCAGGCCGGTACACCTTATTCCGTCGATCGCGTTATAAGGACGGAAGCGGAAAGCCACTTGGCGGAGTAGGAGTGCGAATTCCTAATTTCAAATGCGAATCCAGAAGAGGCCGTCCGAAAGGGCGGCCTTTACCTTTTTTGGCAAGGTCAGGCACGTCACAGATGTGACCGTCCTACATCACAGCCCGGTATTTACGGGGTGCTGAAAATGGGGAATAGACAGTACAATTGGCTGTTTGGGTTATTCAGTTTTTTCTTGTAGTTGCAGTGCGGTAATTATTCGGCCTCAGTCGAGGTTTTGGGCGGTCTGAAATGAGCGGAGCTATTGGAACGGAATTGCGCCTGGCGAAACGTATGTCGCGGCTGGGCACGGAAACTGCCTTCGAAGTACTGGTGAAGGCTCGCGCCCTTGAAGCAAAGGGCAGAGACATCGTACATCTGGAAATCGGCGAACCCGATTTCGATACGCCTGCGAACATCGTGGAAGCTGGCATCGACGCCCTGCGAAAGGGATACACACACTACGGTCCTTCGAACGGGATGCCGGCGCTGCGGGAAGCGATCGCTGCCGAGATCAGTGCGACTCGCAAAGTGAAGGTCGCGCCGGAAGAAGTCGTCGTAGTGCCTGGCGGCAAGCCGATCATCTTCTTCACCATCCTCGCGCTGTGCGATGCGGGCGATGAAGTCATCTACCCGAACCCGGGCTTCCCGATCTACGAATCAATGATCAACTTCGTTGGCGCGAAGGCTGTGCCGATCCAGTTGCGCGAAGAACGCGATTTCCGAATGGATGTGAACGAACTGGCGGACAAGATCACGGAAAAGACCAAGCTGATCATCATCAATTCGCCGCAGAATCCGACTGGCGGCGTGATGACGAAAGAGGACATCAAGGACCTGGCAAAGGCGATCGGCGACCGCGACATCATGGTGATGAGCGACGAGATTTACTGCCGCCTGCTCTTCGAAGGGCAGCACCACTCGATCGTGAGCGAGCCGGGCATGCAGGAACGCACTATCATTTTGGACGGCTTCTCGAAGACCTACGCGATGACAGGCTGGCGCATGGGATACGGTGTAATGCGTCCGGACCTGGCGCAGCACATCTCGCGCCTGATGACGAACTCGAACTCCTGCACGGCGAGTTTTACGCAGATGGCCGGAGTGGAAGCCATTCGCGGCGACCAGACCTCGGTCACCAAAATGAATGCCGAGTTCCTTCGCCGTCGCGATTACTTCGCGGAACGCATCAATAAGATCAAGGGCTTTAGCTGCCGCGTGCCGAAGGGCGCATTCTATATGTTCCCGAACATCACCAAGACCGGTTGGGCGTCGAAAAAGCTGGCTGACGCGCTGCTGGACGGAGCCGGAGTCGCTGCGCTTTCGGGCACAGCGTTCGGCGCATACGGAGAAGGCTACCTTCGCTTTTCAATCGCTAACTCGATCGAAAACATCACGAAGGCGCTGGACCGCGTCGAAGAGTGGGTCGGCAAGCTTTTGTAATCTGTGAAGTTGATACAATCTGGATAAAGCGGAAGGCCCGTGTTGCCGTGTTGAATACGGCAGCGGGCCTTTTGTTACCTGATGGGTTGTGGGGACGATCCAAAGCAGGTTCCGGGGCGTTGAAGGGGGTGATCCCTTCGCTGTGCTCTGAACGGAAGACTTGGATTGTGACGCTCGAGATGACGAGAGTGAGAGGCAAGGGATCCAAAGATGAGCCAGAAGACATTCAAGGTTTTTGCTACCTGCCATATCGGGGAAAAAAGTATTCAGCTCTTACGCGACAGGGGATACGAGGTCGAGGTATATCCCGGCCCGGAAGCTCCGCCGAAGAGCCTTGTCGTGGAGAAGGTTGCGAGCGGTATTGATGGCTTGATCACGACACTGCGGGACAAGATCGACGCGGAAGTGTTTGCCGCCGGGAAGGGCCACCTGAAAGTGGTGGCGCAGATCGCGGTGGGGTTCGACAACATCAACCGTCTGGACGCAAATGAACACGGCGTCCCGTTCACGAATACGGCGGACGTGTTGACGGAAGCGACCGCCGAATTTGCTTTCTTCATCCTGGCGTCCTTGGCGCGCAAGTTGTGGTCTAGCGAACGCCTGGTGCGAGACAATCAATGGGGTTCGTGGCATCCCTTCCTGCCGATTTTGGGCGATGAAGTGACGGGCGAGACGATTGCGGTGATCGGAACAGGACGCATCGGACTGGCCCTTATCAAGAAGTGTATCGGCTTCGATATGAACGTCCTCTGCTACGACTCCACGTATCAAAACCACGAGTTTGTGGAAGGCGTGCAGAAGTTGATGGACACGCGCCACGAACTCGGATTCAGCCATGAGCGCACCACCATCCAATACGTGAAGTTGGAAGAGGCTCTTTCGCAGGCGGATTACATCAGCATCCACGTTCCGCTGCTGCGGGAGACCGAAAGCTTGTATCCGACCTATCACCTGATCAACGAGAAAACGCTGCGCATGATGAAGCCGACGGCCTACCTGGTGAACACATCGAGGGGCCCGGTGGTGGACGAAAACGCGCTGTACAAAGCGCTGAAAGAGCGCTGGATCGGCGGAGCAGCGCTGGACGTTTTTGAGAAAGAACCGCTGCCAATGGATTCTCTCCTGCGCGATCCGCAGATTGAGGACCGCTGCCGCTTGTTCCATCACTTTGCCAGCGGAGCCAGGATCACGCGTCTTTCGACGGACCCGAACAAAGGGATGGCCGGACGCTGCGTGCAGGGGCTCATCGATGTGCTCGAGTGCAACTATGGCGGTAATGTCGCGAAGATGCCGTACGTGGTGAATAAGGAATTGGCAGAGCGCAAGGTTACGAAATAGGATCTCCGGAGAATGCAAAAAGGGACGGCCCCGGCCGTCCCTTTACTAATGCCGTATGCGAGGGCTAGTCCTGTGCGGTGGTCGGTGTGGCGCCCTTCTTCTTGGCATTTTTCACTTCAAGTTCGTTGACAACCTGCTGCACGTTTGGGATCTTGGCGGCAGATTTCTCCACGGTAGTGCGCTGAGAGCCGGTATCGACGTCGCCCTTAAGGGTAAGGACGCCGTTCTTTACATCGGCATTGATGTGCTGGTTCTCCCAATGCATCTTTGCTTCCATGGCTTTCCAGTCGGATTTGATGGCATCGTCGAGGTTGGAATCAACCTTCTTGGCTGCGCTCTCTTCGCCGACGGGACGTACGCCCATCTGGTTGGAAACGACGTAGTCTCTGGACGCTGACTTTGCGACTTGCTCAGCCTGGTCCTTGCTTGCTCGATCCTTGGCATCTCCGGTAAGGGTGACTACGCCTTTATCGTTGTCGACGTCGACCTTTACGTCGCCCATGCCAGCTTTATCAAGAGCGGCTTGGACCTGGTCTTTGTCGAGTTTGTTTTCAGCGCGTTTGTTGTTATTGCAGCCAGCTAGGCCAAAAACGAGCATCATTGCGATGGCTAGCGCGAGAATTTGGTTCTTCATAAGGGTGTCCACTCCGTTCGGTCTCGATATTTCTTGGGGAACTCAGGGGTATGATGGCGCGACGATGCGCAGGGTGGGCTCAAATCGGGGAGCAGCCCGGAACAATCTGGCCAGTGGCTCAGGCTTTGAGGAATCGTAAGATGCTGGCGTTTACGCGGGCAGGTGCTTCGTGCTTGAGCCAATGGGTGCAGTCGTCGAAATACTCCAGTTCAGGTTGGTAGCAGAATTCAGGAAAAGCAAGCATGTACCAACTGGCGGCCATCTGCTGGAGATTGCTTCCGGGAGTTTTGCGCATGGCCAAGGGATGAGGTAGGTTGAGGATGACCATGCGGCGAAAGAAAGCGGGGAAACGGAGGGCACGCGCCCAGGCAACCGCGCCGCCCCAATCGTGCGCAACAAGATCGATTTGGCGGTGATGCGAGGTGCAGAGCGTTTGGGCAACAGCGGCGACGTCGATTGCGAGGGTGTCGATACCATCGTCCGATATGTGGCCGGGTTTCTCACTGTGGTTATATCCGCGCTGGTCGAGAGCGACGACCCAACACCCTGCGCTGGCAAGGGCCGGAATCTGATGGTGCCAACCGTACCAGAACTCCGGGAATCCGTGGAGAAGAAGCACGGGGCGTCCATTGGCTGGTCCGGCTTCTACGGCGTGGAGTCGAATGTTTTTGGCAAAAAACCAGTGGAGAAATGGTAGCAGGTGAGGAACGAAAGTAAGACTTCGGTACAGAGTCACAAAGAAAGGTGACGGAAGTCACCGTTAAAAAGCACCTGTGTCCCTGATTATCGTTCGTTCCAAGCAGGTTGGTTCCATAGCAAGCACTTGCTCTGCGAACTCAGTGGCCAGCCAGTGCACTCCCTATTTCAAAGTCCAGAGGGCCGACTGTAAGTGGCCATGGCGAAGCCTTGCGTTTCAGAGGCGGTTGTTCCTGAGCAGTTCCTATCCTTTAATCAAATCCACAAGAGAGCAATTACTTGCCTAACTCTGAGCCATCGCGGCTACAGCAGCGAATCCTTGATGCTGCGACGGATCTATTTTCCAATCTGGGGTATCACGGTGCGAGCACGCGCGATATCGCGCGGGTGGCCGAAGTCAACGAGACTTCGATCTATCGTTACTATCCGCGCAAACGCGACCTCTTCCTGGCAGCGCTGGATGCGGAGTTTTCTAAAGTGCGACTGCGTGCGGACCTAATCTCCACATTGTCGTCGGCGCCTGATGCGCGCTCGGCGATGAGGGCGCTGATCCAGGTGATCATGGAAGCCGTGATGCAGCAGCATGCGCTGGTGCGCCTGGTCCACTTCAGCGTGCTGGAATTTGGCGACGACCTGCACGATCTGTACGGTCGTCATGTGAGCCAGTTGCTGCGAGCCGCGAGCGAATACTTGTCACGCTGGCCGGAGCTGGTGGAAACCCAGCGTTTCGACACCAGGATCACGATCCTCGCGTTCATCGCCACGCTGGTGGCGCTGAGGGATTTCTATCCGGTGCTGGCTGGCGACCACTTATCCGAAGAGGCGTTGGAAAGGGCGGCCTGCACCTGTGCCGAACTTTGGCACGCTGCACTCTCGCGGAGTCCGGCAGCTCACGAAAAACCACTAGGCACGCTAGCGCAAGCCTGAACAGTTTGTGGCAACGAACGACCGTATGCGGCGGACAGCCGCGCGCAATCAAGACACTTCCGTTTAGCAAATTAAACAAAAGGCGTAATCATGAATTCCAATGGACTCCGACAATTGGTCTGCTTGTTACTTATCGTTAGTACGGTCGAGTCGTCTTCAATGTGGGCGCAAAACTCGACGCCAGGCCCCGTGGGTTCGAACCAGAGCATTCCGCAATCTGTGTCGCAAACGCAAGGGACAGGCGTTATAGCGGAGCAATCGGCGACGACCGAGGACAGGAAAAAATCGCCGAACGCCGTCCCTGCTTCTCGGAATCGGAAGGATGCGGATTCCGAACCAGGAATGCCCTCCATCTCGCGCGCGGCGACTCCGGAATCCGGGAGCGAGTTCCAGGCTTTCGTCGCACACTCCCTGGGATTCAGCCTGCCTGTTTTTGGTTATGAGTTGTTTGCGGGTGTGCCTACCACGTTCGCTCCTGTTGACCGTATCCCCGTGACACCCGACTACGTGATCGGGCCGGGCGACGAGATTCTCATACGCGCCTGGGGGCAGATGGATATCGACGCGACGGCGGTAGTCGACCGGGCTGGAAATATCTACCTGCCGAAGATTGGCAACGTGCAGGTTGCGGGACTGCAGTTCCAGCAACTGCATGAGTACTTGAAGTCTTCGATTGGGAGAGTGTTCAAGAATTTCGACCTGAATGTGACGCTGGGACAGTTGCACTCTGTGCAGGTGTTTGTGGTGGGACAGGCTGCACGGCCCGGCGCGTACACCGTAAGTTCGCTCAGTACATTGATCAATGCGCTGTTTGCTTCGGGTGGTCCGTCACGTGCTGGCTCCATGCGAAGGATACAACTGAAGCGTAGCAATCGCGTTGTAACGGAATTCGACATCTACGACCTACTGCTGCAGGGCGATAAGTCGAAAGACTGGAGACTGCTGCCGGGCGACATCATCTTCATTCCTCCGGTGGGTCCGCAGGTTGCGGTAGCTGGAAGCGTGACGGTGCCGGCGATCTACGAGTTGAAATCGGAGACCACACTGGCCCAGACGCTGGAGATGGCGGCTGGATTGACGAATGTTGCAGACGGCCAGAAGGTCAGAGTGGAGCGGATATTCCATCACCTGACTAGGAGAATGGATGAGTTTCCGCTGAACGAGGCAGGATTGGCGCGGAAGGTGGAAAACGGAGACCTGATCAACGTGGCTCCGCTCTCGCCAAGGTTTGAGAATGCGGTCACTCTGCGCGGGAACGTTTCTGAACCGGGACGCTATCCGTGGCACAAGGGCATGCGTGTACGCGATCTGATACCGAGCCGTGACGCGCTCATCACTCGTGAATACTGGACTCGACAGAACGCAGCGACCGGAAACAGGGAACTGAAGAACACGCCCGAGATCAATTGGGAGTATGCGGTCATCCGTCGCATAGGCGAGCGAGACCTGAGTGCAGGGCTGGTCGCCTTCAACCTGGGAAAAGCAATCAACGATGAGAATAGTCCGGACAATGTCGAGTTAAATGCGGGCGACATCCTGACTGTCTATTCGCAAGCCGACTTGGCGGTTCCGGTAGAAAAGCGTACGAAATTCGTGCGGCTCGAAGGTGAGTTCAAATCGCCGGGAGTGTATCGGGTGGAGGGCGGGGAAACGCTGCGGCAGCTAGTGAGTCGCGCCGGTGGAGTGACGTCGGACGCATATTTTTACGGGGCGGAATTCCTTCGGGATTCGGTACGCGAGCGGCAACAAAAAGGACTGGACGATCTGACCGAAGACCTAGAGTTGCAAGTAGCTCGCAATGCGGCTGCTCCGGCTGGATTGACGTCCGAAGAGACAACCGAGCGACGGGCAGAACTGGATTCGCAACGGCAACTGGTCTCCAAGCTGCGCTCAGTGAAGGTGACGGGGCGCATGGTGTTGGAACTGAAGCCCACAGCGGACGACATCCGCGAACTGCCAGACTTCACCTTGGAAGATGGCGACCGTTTTCTGGTGCCGCACCGCCCCTCGACGGTCGATGTGTTTGGTGCGGTCAACAACAAGAACTCCTTCCTGTTCCGGACGGACCGAAGCGTCGGCGATTATCTGAAGCGGGCAGGCGGCGCAACGCGGAACGCGGACAAGTCGCGGATGTTCCTGGTGCGTGCGGATGGCACGGTGTTGAGTCGGGAGTCGGCCAATGGCATTTGGGGAAATGGGCTTGACTCCATGAGGCTGATGCCGGGCGATGCCATCGTTGTTCCGGAACGCTTATCGCGAGGAACCGCTATGCGCTCGCTCAAAGACTGGACACAGATCATCTCGCAATTCGCGCTAGGCGCCGCCGCCATCGCCTTGTTGCAAAGAAACTAGGGCAACGATGATGCCAACCTTAGAACAAACTCACGCGGTCGTAGAGATGGATGACCTGAACGTTTTCGACCTATTGACCGTGCTGGCGCGGCGAAAGAAGTTCGTCGCCGGCAGCGTCGGTGTGTCAATCCTGGTGGGACTGGTCCTGGCGTTTGTGCTGCCCACGGTCTACACGGCGACGACCACGCTGCTGCCCCCGGCGCAGAACCAAGGTGCGCTTTCGATGATGGCGGGTCAATTCGGTTCGATGGCAGCGGTGGCCGGTAAAGACGTTGGATTGAGGAATCCTACCGAGATATTCCTGGCGATGTTGCAAAGCCGCACGGTGGGAGACCGCATGGTGGAGCGATACAAGTTGTCGAGCGTCTATCGGACGGGCAATGTAACGGATTCACGGGATGCACTGACCGGACATACCGAGATGTCTGCGGCCAAGAACGGGACCATCACGATCGCCGTGCACGATCGCGAGGCTGCCCGTGCGGCGGTGTTGGCAAATGGATATGTCGAAGAGTTAAACCGCATCAGCCAGGAGTTGGCAGTGACCGAAGCTGGGCAGCGGCGACTCTTCTTCGAAAAGCAGATGCAATCCACCCAAGCTCAACTTGCGACGGCGGAGTTGGCGCTGAAGCGTTCGCAAGAGAATACGGGACTCATTAGTCTGGATGAGCAGTCAAAGGCGATTATCCAGAGTGTTTCTGGAATAGAAGGACAGATTGCCGCCAAGGAAGTCCAACTGGGCTCTATGCGTTCGTTCGCGACTGAACAAAATCCCGAGGTGATGCGGGCCAAGCAGGAACTTGCGGCGATGAAGGCGCACCTGTCGCGGTTGCAACAAGGTCAGATAGTGGGCAATGGGAGCCTGCAGGTGCCGACCGGGAAAGTTCCGGAGGCTGGCATGGAGTTCGCGCGAAGAGTGCGAGAGGTGAAGTACCAGGAAACAGTGTTGGGATTGATGGCGAAGGAGTACGAAGCGGCGAAGATCGATGAGGCAAAAAACGCAGCGCTGATCCAGGTGCTGGACGCGGCGGTGGTCCCGGAGCGTAGGTCAGCGCCGAAGCGCAAACAAATCATCTTGTTCGCGGCCCTGGCAGGCCTGCTCTTCTCCTGCCTTGGGATTGCAGGGGAACAATTGTTCCGTAAAGCGATTTCGACACCGGAGCAGATGGCGAGGTTCGAAATACTAAAGAGCACTCTTCGCAGTTGACGGGTTTGAGCAGCCAGATGATTTCGACAAATAGAGTAGCAATGGCAATGAAGAAGGACGCACGGATCTATGTCGCCGGACACAAGGGACTGGCCGGTTCTGCGATCATGCGACGTCTGCAACAGAGCGGGTATCGCAATCTCCTGACGCGTACGCATGCAGAACTGGAATTAATCGATGGCGGCGCGGTGCGCGAGTTCGTAGGCCGCGAGCGGCCCGAATATATCTTTCTGGCAGCCGCGCGGGTGGGAGGAGTCCTGGCGAATGCGACGTATCCCGCCGAGTTTCTCGTGGAGAATTTAGCAATAGAGTTGAACGTCATTCGCGAAGCATTTGCCAGCGGAGTGGAGCGGTTGTTGTTCCTGGGTTCAAGCTGCATCTATCCACGGGAATGTCCGCAGCCGATTCGCGAGGAGTACTTGTTGACCGGACCTCTGGAGGAAACCAATCGAGCCTATGCGTTGGCGAAGATCGCGGGAATCGAATTGTGCGGTGCCCACAATCGCCAGTACGGCACACGCTACCTGGCGGCGATGCCGACGAATCTTTATGGTCCTGGCGACAACTACGACAGCGAGAGTTCGCATGTACTGGCAGCGCTGGTGTGGAAAATGGTTGAGGCGAGGAGGAACGGCGCCGGCGAAGTCTCAGTATGGGGAAGCGGTAGTCCACGACGCGAATTCCTGCACAGCGACGATATGGCGAGCGCGTGCGTGTCGTTGATGAATCTGCCCGAGTCGGATTTTGTGAATCTGTGTGACGCAGGGACGACCGCGCCGCTAGTGAATATCGGCTGCGGAGAAGATCTTACTATTGCCGAATTGGCGGAACAGATACGAGAACTTTCAGGATATCAAGGCAGGCTGGTCTTCGACCGCTCGCGCCCTGACGGCACCCCGCGCAAGTTGCTGAATATTTCGATATTGCGTGAACACGGCTGGCATCCGAAAATCACTCTTCGCGATGGATTGCGCCAAGTGATTGCCGAATACGAGAGCCGCGTCGGACTATCCCGCTGATGCGCGTTAACCA
>JBBRZF010000083.1:0-13925 GCA_038236965.1 Terriglobales bacterium
CACTTGCAGCGTGTACTTGAATTCCGCAAAGTTCTTCCACTTCGCCGGAGCCGACTTGAAGGTTTCCGGAGCGCCAGCCAGAATGTCGCTCGGATAAACCTTCGCGCGGATCACAGCATGCGGACAGACCAGTACGCACTTGCCGCACTGTATGCAAAGCGATTCGTCCCATACGGGAATTTCCAGCGCGATATTGCGTTTTTCCCATTGCGCCGTTCCCGTCGGGAACGTTCCATCGATGGTGAGCGCGCTCACCGGTAGCAGGTCGCCTTCGCCTGCAATGATTGGCGCAATCACGTTCTGCACGAAGGCAGGAGCCTGCGCAGGCACCGGAGGACGAATCTCGAACTTGCTGGTGACCGTAGCTGGCACCGTGACCTGGAACAGATTCGCAAGCGTGCTATCGACGGCCGCAAAGTTCTTCTCTACAACCGCGTCGCCGCGCTTTCCGTAAGTCTTCTTGATCGACTTCTTGATGGCTTCAATCGCTTCTTCACGCGGCAACACGCCGGAGATTGCGAAGAAGCATGTCTGCATGATCGTGTTGATGCGCCCGCCCATGCCCGTATCTTTCGCGACCGTGTAGCCATCGATGACGAAGAATTTCAGCTTCTTCTCGATGATCTGCTTCTGTACGCTGCGCGGCAGGTGGTCCCACACTTCGTCCTTGCTGAACGGCGAGTTCAGCAGGAAGGTTGCTCCCTGGTCGGCCGCCTTCAACATCTCCACGCGATCAAGGAAGCTGAACTGGTGGCAAGCCACGAAGTTCGCACGGGTGATGAGATAGCTGGAACGAATCTGCTTCGCGCCGAAACGAAGATGCGAGGTCGTCAGCGAACCCGACTTCTTCGAGTCGTAAACAAAGTAGCCCTGCGCGTAATTGTCTGTGTCTTCACCAATGATCTTGATGGAGTTTTTGTTCGCGCCCACCGTGCCGTCCGCACCCAGTCCGTAGAACAAGGCGCGTACCGTGCCCGGGTCTTCGGTGGAGAACGAAGGATCGTAGTCGATGCTGGTGTGCGTTACGTCGTCGATGATGCCGACCGTGAAGTGATTTTTGCTCTTCTCCTTGGCCAGTTCCTCGTAAACGCCCTTCACCATCGCAGGCGTGAATTCCTTCGAGCTCAGTCCGTAGCGTCCGCCGATCACCTTGGGGAAGCGGATGAACTTCGACGAGCCCGTCACAAAGCTTTCGCTGACCGCCGTGAGGATGTCCTGGTACAGCGGTTCGCCGAGCGAACCCGGTTCCTTCGTACGATCCAGTACGGCGATCTGTTTCACCGTGGCCGGCAATGCCGCCAGGAAGTGCTCCGCCGAGAACGGACGATACAGGCGGACCATCAGCAGTCCCACTTTTTCACCCTTGGCATTGAGCGTTTCAATCGCTTCGCGCGCCACTTCCGCGCCCGAGCCCATCATGATGATCACGCGCTCGGCATCGGCCGCGCCAACGTATTCATACAGCTTGTACTGGCGTCCGGCGATGGCGGCAAACTTATCCATCGCGTTCTGCACGATGGTCGGCGTCGCCAGGTAGAACGGATTCACCGTCTCGCGTCCCTGGAAATAAACATCAGGATTCTGGGCCGTGCCGCGGATGAATGGATTGTCCGGCGAGAGCGCGCGCTTGCGGAATGCATGCACCAGTTCGTCGCTGATCATGGCGCGAAGGTCTTCTACCGTGAGCTGTTCGACCTTGGCTACTTCGTGCGAGGTGCGGAATCCGTCGAAGAAATGCAGGAAGGGAATGCGCGACTCAAGCGTGGCTGCTTGCGCGATCAACGCAAAATCCATCACTTCCTGAACCGAGTTGGAACTCAGCATCGCCCAGCCCGTCTGGCGAACGGCCATCACGTCCTGATGGTCTCCGAAGATCGAGAGCGCCTGTGCGGCCAGCGAACGCGCGGCCACATGCATCACCGTCGGCGTAAGTTCGCCGGCGATCTTGTACATGTTGGGAATCATCAGCAGCAGGCCTTGCGCTGAGGTGAAGGTGGTGGCGAGCGAACCCGCCTGCAATGCTCCGTGGAGCGCGCCGGATGCGCCGCCCTCGCTTTGCATCTCGACTACCGAGGGGATCGTTCCCCAGATATTCGGCTTGCCATCGGACGACCACTGGTCCGACCACTCGCCCATCGGCGACGACGGAGTGATCGGATAGATGGCGATGACCTCGTTGGTTTTATGCGCAACGTAGGCTGCCGCTTCGTTTCCGTCAATTGTTACTTTAGGTCTGATCATCTATGAATCCATTCTTCGTGCGAAAAAGAACGTTATAAAAAGCCGCTCGCACCATCTCCTGTGGGCAGGTTTCCGCCGCGCCCAAACTATCAGCGCAAAATGTTTGGGAGCCTGTTGTGAAAACTGAATGCCAGTCGAGCGACAATCCTTCAGACAACATGCCTGAAGCCCGAGAGCTCCTCCCGGGAAGTCCGTGCCAGAACTGCTCCGTGTAGACCGCTCGGCGAAGGGTTGCCGGAGAAGCACAAACGGCGGGGCTGGGAACTAGCTAGAAGCTTGATTCCATTAGAAATCCACCCGTCCCTGCGGGCTGTGATTGATATCACAAGGCTGGGTGAGCGAGGACATAGGAACAGAGCGATTCCATCGCGCGAACGAGAGCGCCCAGTCAACCTCCGCCCTACTTCTCCCACTCTCGTCATCCCGACCGAAGGGCAGCGAAGCGGAGGGATCTTTTGTTTCTCTTCTCCAGTCCCTGCGCCTACTCCCCCACTCTCGTCATCCCGACCGCAGCGCAGCGTAGCGGAGGGACCTTTTGTTTCTCTTCTCCAGTCCGAGCCGCCGACCCAACCTCCGCCACACTCCTCGTATCCACCCAAACCTCTGCCCGACTTCGCCTTTCTCCGTGCCTCCGTGTCTCCGTGGTGGATGTTGATCTTCATTTCGGCTTCCTCCCAAATTCTTGTCAAGCCCCTCGACCCTCCGAAAATCCCTCAAGCTGCTAAAAACAAACCGAATATAATTCGCGCTGACATGTCCACTTGAACCCCTCCAACCTGTCATACTAGATATAGAGATCAACACAAAGGCCGCGCCCACTCAGCGCGGCCTTTTGCATTTTGACTTTGCCTTTACTGGCAACTGCAACCGGCAACTGGCAACTGCTCCTAACTCCTTTGTTTTCTATATTCCGACCCTTAACACCATTATTTTCAAGATTTTGCAGACACGTTCCCGCTAAATTATTGAAAACAAGTTACCTGAAAAGGAGGAAAAGTAGGGGGGAGGGGGCGTCAGAACTCAGAGACCCGCGATTGCAGCCGAACTCTTCGCGGTCTTAGCTCGCTTCGTCCATCGCCGCGACAGACGTTGCGACGGCAACTCTGGGAAGCCGAGTAGAATCCCTCTATGGACGCGCCGCACAAGACCATCTTTCACGTCGATATGGACGCGTTCTTCGTCTCGGTTGAAGAGCTTTATGACCCGACCTTGAAGGGCAAGCCCGTCGTCGTCGGCGGACAACGCGACGAGCGCGGAGTCGTCGCCGCCGCTTCTTACGCTGCTCGCAAGTTCGGTGTCCATTCGGCGATGCCGTTGCGGACCGCGGCCAAGATCTGTCCGCAAGCCATCTTCGTGAACGGACATCCCGAACGCTACCGCGAATACTCTGGCAAGGTCCGCGAGGTGCTCTTCCAGTTCACCCCGCAGGTCGAAATGGCCTCCATCGACGAGGCTTACCTCGACATGACCGGAACCGAGCGCTTGCACGGCCCTCCGCTCCGCGCAGCACATCTGCTGCATCTGGCCATGACGCGCGATACCGGACTCAACTGCTCCGTCGGCATCGGCACCTCCAAGCTCATCGCCAAGGTCTGCTCCGACCAGGCCAAGCCCAACGGTGTCCTGCTCATCATCCCCGGCCAAGAGGCGCGCTTCCTCGCCCCTCTCCCGGTCAGGAAGATTCCCGGCATCGGCAAGGTCACCGAGCAGAAGCTGCTGACTCACGGCATAACCAAGGTCGGCGACCTGGCGAAGCTGGAGATGAACTTCCTCCGGGACACCTTCGGCGACTGGAGCGTAGCCCTCGCCGAGAAGGCCAAGGGCCTGGATGCCGGGGCCTGGCTAGCCGGCGAAGTCGGCGAAGAGGACGGCCCGAAGTCCGTGAGCCACGAGCACACCTTCAACGTGGATACCGCCGACCGCGACCAGTTGGAGTCGATGCTTGCGCGTCTTTCGGAAATGGTTTGCCGCCGATTGCGCGAGTACGGATTACATACGCGAACAGTGCAATTGAAACTACGCTATACGGATTTCACCACCATCACTCGCGCGCACACTTTGCCACACACAACGCAAATCGATACCGAGATGTTCGACGCGGTGCGCGAACTCTTCCGCAAGTCATGGAAGCCCGGAATGAGTGTGCGTCTCCTGGGAGTCCATGCCGGCTCGCTCGAGGTAGACGAAGGGCAGGCGAACCTGCTCGATGTGGAACGTCACGACAAGATGAAGCAGGTGCTTTCAGCCGCCGACAAATTGCGGGACAGATACGGCGACAAGAGCGTCTCCCTGGCCTCTGGAATGCGCTCGCAGTTCCGCGAAAAGACACATGAAAATCCGGCAGCGCTTCCGGGAAAGGGCCCCAAGAAAGAGTGAGTTTCAGCTCGCAACGCAAAAAGGCACGGCCTTGAGAGCCGTGCCTTTTGTTATGGATTGAGGCTGGTTATTTTGCCGCTGGCCAGCGTTTTTGCATTTCCTTGATTACTGCGAAGCGGACGTCGCCAAGTTCCTGCACGTGCATCACGTCGGGATTCTGGCGATTGAGGAACTCGATGTTGCGTTCTCCGCCTGTAAGCAGGAAGCCGGAAGTCGCGATCTTATAGGTCCGCGCAGAATCGATTGGCTGACCGTTGATGAGCCATTTGTTTCCACCAGCGCTGCGCGTGATATTCGCTGTCTGCAGATATCCGCCAGCGCCCTTGTTGGTTAATCCGGCATTAAGCACTCGCTCCAGGAGCGTGCCGCGCATTTCCGCGAGCACGATCTTCCCGCCAAAGGGAAGAATCCTCAGGATGTCATATTGCGAGATGGATCCTGCTGGCAGAACGTCGTCAATGCGTATGGAGCCGGAGTTATAGAACGCTGCTTCAGACCCGACTGCTTCGTGCAAAGTGGCGTCGGCAATGAGCTCTCCCAGATTGGTCGGATGATTGCGAACGTCGCTCTCTTTGCCATCGAGCAGTACCGGCGAATTGGCGACCAGTTGCTTGGGCTCAAAGCCGCCCTTGCGAAAGGCGGCGAAGGCTTTCTCCGTCCATTGGTCCACCAATTTCCTGACGTCGGGGTCTTCGGCCATATGCAAGTCGATACGCTGCAACTGCGAGCTGATGTCAAGGTGATGCGTCTTGGTGTCGAAGACGAACTGATGTATGTAGGCGCTGCGCACATTGGCATCGGCTTTGGCAATGGGCGTGTAATTAACCCCGCGATAGACGAGGATGTTCTCGTGCTCGTGTCCGCCCATGATGATGTCGATGCCAGCGACTTCCTGCGCAAGCTTGATGTCCTGCTCCATGGCGAGATGCGTGAGCGCGATGAGGATATCGACCTGGGGACGCAGGGCCTGCACCTGCGCCCGGGCGGAAGCGAGGTAGTCGTTGTACTTTACCCAGGGCTTTTGATTCTGATCGAGCGTCACGCCGATGATGCCCACGCGCACATCGACTCCGCTGGCGTCGTGCACGGTGAAGGCGACATTCTGGCGAACTCCTTCGAAAGCTGCGCCATCCTTGTTGACGACATTACCGGAGAACCAGGTGGTCTTGGATTCGAGTAGGCGCGCCTTGAAATCGTCTTCGGAGACATCGAACTCGTGATTGCCGAAGGTGGCGAAGTTGACGCCGATGGCATTGAGCACCGAAACCATCTGTTTTCCAGCCAGTGGTTTTCCGTCGATGACAGCAGTGCCTAGTGCGGATGGACTAAAGGCGTCACCGGCAAGCACGAAATAGGTATTAGGATTCAGTTTTCGCAATTCGTTATGGAGAGTCGCGACGCGCGCCATGCCACCTTCCTTACCGCCTGCGACTGGCGAAAGCTCGTACAGGTCGTTGATGTGAAGCAGTGTGATGGTGACCTGTTGGGCCGATGCGCACGTTACCAATAAAAAAACGATTGTGAGAAAAGAGAAACGCTTGAACAAGCGCACTTGGGTCTCCGTTGGTGCAGGGATGGCGTCAGGGCAGTTTACCAAATCGAAGAAAGCAGTGAGGGAGTATGCCGAATGAATCAGTGAGTTATTTCGGCATGGAAGAGCGGTTCCACGTGAGAGTACGCGCTGCTTTCCTTGGCGGGTTTGTCATCTTCTCGCAATCGCATCTGCAGTCGCTGAGTGAGCAAGCGCGAGGCGTGCATTAGATGGCGATCGTCGGAATTGACGGAAAGGGACGAGTGGCCGACCGTGAAGGCAAGTTCCTCCGTTTGCGCGGCGACGCGGCGCATACCTCGCGAAAGAAGTTGTTCCTGTATAAGTTCCGGATCGTGGCGGACCGGAGAATCCGCCATCTGTTCGAAGTCAGCCAGCATGACGCGAAGTTCTTCACATGAGGAACGGATCGCTTTCGAAAGTGGCGCGCTGACGTCGCTGTGTTCGACTTCGGATTCAAATCGTCGTAGTCCGTCGCAAATAAGGGAAGTGGCCGGGCGGAGATTGAAGTGAGGAACGGGCGAAGCCGAAGCCGGCTCGGCTTCTGAGAGTTGAGTAAGCACCTGACTTAACGCCGCGCGGCACTGGGCGACCATGTCTTCGAATCGCACTCCCATTCCAAAATCGGGGTGACAGGTCCGCACTACGCAATTTGCCTCAATGAGGACAGCCTTGTAGGACATGCGAAGTTTGAGGCGCGCACCGGGCTTGAGCGGCGAACGAGTCTCCAGATAGCAGCCACCGGTACTGAGGTCGGTACAGCGTCCCCACAACTTGATGGAGGAACCATCCACCTCGAATTCCGCGCCGAAGTTGCATGAGAAACGGGTGTGAGTGCGGCGGTCGCATCCACGAGTTTCACTGACGACGGTCAGAGTTGGGCCGTCCTGTGGAAATGCCGGAGGGATAAATTCATCGTGTTTCTTGAGGCCGAGCACATCGCCCGGCCAGATACATTTTTCCGGCTGGACGCAAAGAAGTCCCGCCTGTCCATCGCAACGGGTCGCAGGAGCACCCACCCAGCAGACGCGGAATCTGGCCTTCTCCATGCCCCGTTGCACGCCAACAATGTCGCCTATGGCGAGTTGATGCTTGAGCCCGCCAATGCGAGCGCCTTGAAGACTGATATCGAGTGTGTGGGCGATGTCCGTGAAAGGTTTCCCTGCGCTATCGAGTCCGAAGATGCGGACGGGCAGAACGGTGCGGAGACGTTGTTCTTTGCGCTTGGGCACCAGCGTCGCGTTGGGGTTTTGATCCATTCGTCTCCGGGACAGTCAACTCGATGAATATCGGCACTGTTGAAAAATCCTTAAGCCACGGTCACATGACTGGACCATTGCAG
Organism: Terriglobales bacterium; assembly: GCA_038236965.1. Taxonomy (GTDB): domain Bacteria; phylum Acidobacteriota; class Terriglobia; order Terriglobales; family Acidobacteriaceae; genus JBBRZF01. The sequence continues at coordinate 7,509 of JBBRZF010000083.1, forward strand.
CGCGGCCACGTGAAGGGGATAAGCCTCTTGTTCTTCCAGCCCGATCTTCGCAGCGGTTTTTGCTGCGATGTCCCAATCACCAGATTCGAAAGCACAGCCCAGCTTGAGTACATCGCCATACTCTCCAGCTTCGCCCATCAGGGCGTTCTTGCAGGCGTCCGACAGTGGCACGCGGTTGATCAGGCGATCCATGGGCATATCTAGCAGGGCATCCATGAGCGAGAAAAGGCCGACAAGAAAGAGTTCGGGAGAATTCAGTAGGGTTCGCTTTGCAACGGATTCGCAGAAGCTCGCACGCGTCAAGGCATTGAGCAGCAATTCGCCGGGCTTGTTCTTGGCGATCGTTGCTGCCACCACCACGGAAATCCATTTGCGCAGTTCGTTTTCGCCAAGCAGCAGCAGGGCATGGCGCACGGAGCGGATCGGAAACACTCCGAAGGCGGCAGAATTCAAGTAACGCAGGAGACGATAGCAGAGTGAAGGATCGCGCTTGATGATCCCTTCTATGTGATCGATATTGAGCACGGACGCGCTGAGCGATTCCAGAATCTGAAGACAATTTACGTGTCCGGTGGGAACGTCGGAATTGGAAAGCGTGGTCGGACGACAGAAGAAATAGCCCTGGAAATAGCGATATCCGTTTTTGCGGGCCCACTCGAATTCTTCGTTGGTCTCCACTTTTTCCGCCAGCAGCGAGACCTTGCGTCCATGGAAGCGTTGCGAGGTTCGATGGCGTTCGACAATATCGATCAGCTTGAAATCCACTTTGATGATATCGGCCAAATCCAGAAGCGGGCCCCAGCGCTCGTGACCGTCGTAGTCGTCAAGAGCGATTACATATCCGGCGCGCTTCAGTTTTTCGCAGGCACGAACCACCTCTTCATCGGGCTCCACCGTTTCAAGAACTTCCAGTACCGTCCGGTCCGGTGGCAACAAGGTGACCAGTTCGCGAACTAGAAGGTCGCGCGTGCAGTTTACGAATGCGCGCTTGCCGCGGGTAAGCCAGTCTGTACCGAGCAATAGCGAACGGTCCATCGTGGTGCAGGAAGCGATTTCGGGATCGTTGCCCTGGAATACGGTTTCCAGCCCTGAGCGGAAAAGGAGTTCGTATCCGTAAACATTCTTGCTTCTATCGAAGATCGGCTGACGCGCAATGAAGCGGATGCTCTCGCTAGGCACTCGAAGGGGTGAGCCAGTCAAGGTATCTTGCCCAGTGATCATGGCATGCACTCCAAGGAACGCTTTGGTTTGTCTGCGATTGCGTACGAGTCCGTCATTCGGCCGATGTTGCCCCCGGAAGGTTTTCGATCGCGCGTACGTGAGTGTTGTGAATGGGTGCATAGACAACACTGTTCTTTATTTCGGCAACAAGGGACTGGAACTTTACTGGCCTTTTCATCGAACTTGTATCTGTCAATCCTCCAGGCAGATCGAGAATGCAAATCGCAGACGCAAGGACGAGGGATGCGAGTCGTTTGTCTCAGGAGTTTGTGTCTGTTAGGTTAATGGGTTGTCAGGAGATTCTTGAATTTGCTAACACGGCCAACGTTAGCGCGAATCGGACTCGCCTTCCTGTTCCTGTTGATTGCGAGTGCGCTGTTGCTTCCCATCTGGGTAGTGGAGCGGCCTGCGCTGTTGGACTATCCCAATCATCTTGCGCGTAACTACGTGCTGGCGAACGTGAATGATCCGTCGCTGGAACTCTCGCAGTTTTACCGCGCGGATTGGGGGCCGAACCCTTATCTTGGCATGGACATTTGCCTGCAACTCCTGCAGAGATTCCTGCCGATCTATCTGGCCGGAAAGGTTTTTCTCAGCTTCACCGTTCTGGCTTTCCCGGCCGCCTGCTGGTGGTTCCTGCGGAAAGCGAACCCAGGCAACGAGTGGATGGCGGTCTGGGCCCTGCTGGTGGTTTACAACGTCTTGTTCCTGGAGGGCTTCGTTGTCTACGAATTGAGCCTGGCCATGGCGTTCTTTGCGCTGGGCTGGTGGCTCGTGTACACGCGCGCACCAAACTGGTGGAAGTGGTCGCTGATGGCGGCGCTGTTCACGTCCGTATATTTCACGCACCTGGTTGGCTTTATCGTGGCAGGCATCGTGGTCGCCAGCTACGTGTTCTTCAGCCGCAACTGGAAGCAGGTTGTCTTCTCTGGACTGATGTTCATCCCCGGCGTCTTGTTCTATGTGCTCTCCGGGATAGGGAAGCACAACGGACGCGATATCACGACGCGCACCATCTACGACAAGCTAGGCGACGGACTCTACACGCTCTTCCATCACTACTCGCCGCCCATGGAGACGATGACCATCTGGGTCATCCTTGCCTGCGTTCTATTGGTCGTGGTGCACAACACGGAGTTTCACTGGGATTGGCCATGGCCAGCGGTCGCGCTTTCTTTGCTGGCGCTGTATGCGGCACTTCCGCTGCAGATCGGGCAGACCTTTGATGTTGATATACGCGTGATGATGCCGCTCTTCGTCGTGACCTTGGCATCGGCAAAGGTAGGGCGAAGACAGTTTGGGATAGCGGCCATCGCGCTGGCGCTGTTCTTTGCCAAGCAGGCTTCGATCGCGGAACGCTTTATCTACGTGCAGCCCGACCTCGCCGGATGGGCGAAGTCGTTCGACTACATTCCTGCACACAGCCGTATTTTGCCGATCGTGCAGATGGGGGAAGGCGATGATCCTATTCATCGCCCTTATGCGCATTTCTGGTCCTATGCGGTGATTGAGAAGCAGGTGTTTACGCCGTACCTCTTCGACCTGAAGGGACAGACGCCGATGCGCATCGTGCACGAAGTCTATTCGCCCGACGGGTTCTGGGACTTGGATTACGACGAAATCATCCGCTGGAAAGAGATTCAGAAGGAATATGATTTCATCTGGGCTTACGATGTGGATCGCTTCGCTCCAGCAATGCGACGTATTGCAAAGCCCGTGTATCAGTCCGGGATGCTGACGTTGTATCGTATCAAGAGACCCCCGTCGGCATTGAAACAGTAGAGGGGCCGTTTATCGCTTCGTCAGAGATATGAGTCAAAACAAAAGGCTGCCGAGTGGCAGCCTTTTGCTTTCATTAGCGATCTACCTTGGAGGCGCGACGCTCATCTTCTTTTCCTCGATGCGTGTCCGCACGAACTCAATCACGGAACGGATGATTTCATCAAGCGAGAGTGTAGGGTTATAGCCGATCCAGGTGCGCGCCTTGCTTATGTCTGGCACGCGGCGGAACATATCTTCGAATCCGGGACCGTAAGCTTCGGAGTACGGGATGTGCTTGATCTCGCTGCTGGAACCCGCCGCGACGATCACCTTCTTTGCGAGGTCGTTGATGCTGATTTCCTCGGTGCTGCCAAGATTGAATATCTCGCCGGGAGCACGCTTGCAATCGATGAGCGCAACCAGTCCTTCGATCACATCGTAAACGTGTCCGAAGCAACGCGATTGTTCGCCGGAGCCATAGACGGTGACAGGCTCGCCGAGCAGAGCTTGTTTGACGAAGCTGGGTAGCACCATCCCGTATTGTCCGGTCTGGCGGGGCCCAACCGTGTTGAAAAGTCGCACCACGGTGACCGGGAGTTTGCGTTCGTTGAAGTAGGCGAGCGCGAGGAATTCGTCGATGGCCTTGGAGCAGGCATAAGCCCAGCGCGAGTTGTAGGTCGAGCCCAGCACGAGGTCGTCGGTTTCGGTGAAGGGGAACTTGGTGGACTTGCCGTAGACCTCGGAGGTGGAAGCAATGATGAGGCGCTTGCTCTTTTTGGAAGCGAGTTCGAAAACGATCTCCGAGCCGCCTACATTCGTCTCAATGGTCTGGACAGGGAACTCGACGATGCGCTTCACGCCGACAGCTGCAGCAAGATGGAAGATGACGTCGGCCATGTCGACCAGTTCACCCATCAGCCCGCGATTGAAAATGGTGTCGCTGTAAAAGGTGTAGCGCGGATGGCGGCGCACGGAAGCGATGTTGTCCATGCTGCCCGTCGAGAGGTCGTCGATGGCGATGACCTCGTGACTGAGGCCGAGAAGTTTTTCCGTCAGGTGCGAGCCGATGAATCCGGCGCCCCCGGTGATGAGTACGCGCATTTCTATCTACTTTCCTTCCAGGCAGAGTGCCGCTAGTCTCCGCTGGCTGCGGCTGGCTTTTCTTGCGTGCGATACCACTCGACGGTGCGTTCCAGGCCTTCTTCGAAGCTGACGAGAGGCTGGTAACCGAGAAAGGCCTCGGCCTTCGCGATGCCCGCGCGGGAGTGCTTGATGTCCCCGCCGCGTTCGGCAGCGTAAGCGGGTTCGCCTTCATAGCCGATGATACGTTTCAGCACGTTGAACGTATCGTTCAACGAGATTTGCGAGTTGGTGGCGACATTGAAAACTTCGCCTGCGACGGTGGAGGGGGCCGCAGCGGCAAGCAGATTTCCGTGAACTACGTTATCGATGTAGGTGAAGTCGCGGCTCTGTTCGCCGTCGCCGAAGATGGTCGGCTGCTGGCCGCGCAACATCATGGTAATGAACTTCGCGAGGACTCCGGAATACATGGAGTCTGCTGCCTGGTACGGTCCGAATACGTTAAAGTAACGCAGGGTGACCGTTTCAAATCCGTAGACGCGATAAAAGCACGTGAGGTAGTGTTCGCCCGTCAATTTGGAGACTGCATAGGGAGAAATAGGCGAAGGCGTCATGGTTTCCAGCTTGGGCAGTTCGGGAGTTTCGCCGTAGGCGGCAGAGGAGCCTGCATACACGAAGCGACGCACGCCTGCATCCCGCGCAGCCACCAGCAGTTCGAGCGTACCGGTTACGTTATTGTGATTGGAGCCGATGGGATCTTCCACCGAGCGCGGAACCGACGGCAAGGCTGCTTCGTGGAACACATACTCGGTGCCGCGACAGGCTTCGGCTGCGGCCTTTGGGTCGGCAATGTCGGCTTCGATAAACGTGATGCGATCACGGAACGGCGCGATGTTCTCGCGCTTGCCGGTTGAGAAGTTGTCGATGCCACGAACCTGGTCACCGCGATCGAGCAAAGCGCGCGCTATGGAGGATCCGATAAAACCTGCGATTCCAGTAACTAGATAGACGGCCATAGGCGTTAGCAGCGCACGATCTTTGGAGATTTGATTCCCTTGGTTGCATTGCGCGTGTCCACAACAAGTATCGACTCACTAACAATGCGCTGGTAATCATACTCCGAGTGATCGGTCACGATGACAACGCAATCGAACGAGCCCAGGTTCTCTAGCGGCGTGCAGGTCATCTGCAGGTCGTACTTGCGACCCTTGCCGACGAACGGGAAGAAGGGATCGTTGTAACTGACCTCGGCTCCTTCGCGCTTCAGCAACTCGATGATGGTGAGCGAAGGAGACTCGCGCAGGTCGTCGATGTCCTTCTTATAAGCCACTCCCAGCACCAGCACCTTGGACCCGTTGATGGATTTCTTGTGCTTGTTCAGGCCGCTGGCGATTGAACTAACGACGGAATACGGCATTTGCGTATTGATCTCGCCGGCAAGCTCGATGAAGCGTGTCTGGAAATCGAATTCGCGCGCCTTCCACGAGAGGTAATAGGGATCGACCGGAATGCAGTGTCCGCCCAAACCTGGGCCCGGATAAAACGGCTGGAAGCCGAAGGGCTTGGTTTTGGCCGCTTCGATGACTTCCCAGATATCGATACCCATACGTATGCACAGCAGCTTGAGTTCATTCACCAACGCGATGTTTACGCAACGGTAGATGTTTTCCAGCAGCTTGGTCATCTCAGCCGCAGCAGGCGAAGAGACAACCACGGTCCGGTTGAAGATGCTGCCGTAAAGGGCGGAAGCCATCTCGGTGGCGATACTGCCACAACCGCCGATAACTTTGGGAATGTCGCGACGGGCAACCGTGTCGTTGCCGGGGTCTTCGCGTTCGGGAGAGAAGGCAACGTAAAATCCGGAATCGCCGGCTTCACGCGCAACTTTGAGTCCGGTTGTGTTCCCCTTTTCGAGGAGGGGAACAACAATCTCCTCGGTGGTGCCGGGATAGGTCGTGCTCTCCAGAATGATGAGCTGACCGTCTTTCAGATGCGGCGCGATGGCCTTCACCGTGTCAACGATGTAGCTCATGTCGGGCTCGCGGAACTCATCCAGCGGGGTAGGCACGCAGATGATAACCACGTCCATATCGACCACATGGGAATAGTCGGCGGTCGCAGTAAATCCCTGAGACTGGGCAGCCTGGATATCCGCCGGAGGGATGCGGACGATGTAAGAGCCGCCCTTGGTGAGGGTTCCCACTTTAAGCTTATCCACGTCGAAGCCGGTGACGCGGAACTTTTCTGCGCTGTAAAGCATCATCAAGGGAAGACCAACATACCCCATGCCCACGATACCTATGCGGGTAGTTCTTTCCTGAACTTTGCGCAGGAAATCTTCAGAAATGCTGCTGG
>JBBRZF010000084.1:0-13903 GCA_038236965.1 Terriglobales bacterium
GGCCATCGTCGCCATCTTCTTCTGCACCATCGCCGCGCTCTTCCTCGCCTCTGGGCTGCCGATATTCCGCACCGCCGATTTCCGGGCGCTGGCCACCGACCCGCGTGTGATCGTGCCCGGACAGACGGTCGGTTACCTCATCGTCGTCGGCTACATCCACCGCATGATCACGCGCCACTACCAGATGGAGTTCCGCGAAGCCATCCGCTGGCGCTGGGTCGGCTTCGCCTGGCCCGGTTACCTGGCGCTCGGGGCCGTGCTGGCCGTGGCCATACAGGGACTGTCCCACTACCTCCCCATCCCCAAGCAGATGCCCATCGACCAGATGTTCCGCAACTACTCCGGTGCCTGGGTGATGCTCATCTTCGGCGTAGCCGTGGCCCCCCTGGTCGAAGAACTCTTCTTCCGCGGACTGCTCTTCCCCGCCCTCTCGGCCCGCATCGGCCTGGTCGCGGGAATTACCATAACGAGCTTCCTCTTCGCGCTCATCCACGCCTCCCAGCTAGGCAAAGCCTGGGGCCCCGTCCTCATCCTCTTCCTCGTCGGACTGGTGCTGACACTGGTGCGTTCGCGCGCCAAGTCGGTGGCCGCATCCTTCGTGGTGCATACCGGATATAACCTGACACTGTTCCTGCTCCTGTATGTTTCGAGCGACGGCTTCCGCCATCTCGATAGACTGTTTCAATAAGGTCGGTTCATCCGAGAACCGCAGAAACTCGCGCGGTTACGGGCTGCATGCTATGTTTAGCCTGAGTATGAAAGACCCACGACAAGAACTGCTTTCCTTGCTCGCCGAACATTCGTTCCGGCTTGGTTCGTTCAAGCTATCGAGCGGCGGCACCAGCGACTACTACGTCGATTGCCGCACAACCACTCTGCATGCCGACGGAGCGCGGCTCACGGCCCGCGTCTTCTACGACGAGATAAGGTCTCGCGGTTGGCGTCCGCAGGCAGTGGGCGGACTGACGATGGGGGCCGACCCCATCGTGGCCTGTGTCGCCATGCACACCGCGCAACAGGTGCAGACGCGGGCTCCGGCGCGCACCAAGGACCAGGAAATCTCCGACTTCCTGATTCACGGATTCTTGGTGCGCAAGGCCGAGAAACAACATGGGATGGGTCAGCGCGTGGAAGGCTTCCGCGAAAAGGGCGCGCGCGTGGTGATCGTGGACGATGTCTGCACGACAGGCGCTTCCACCATTCAGGCCATAGAAGCTGCGCGCGAATACGGATTCCACGTGGTGGGGGTAATGTGCCTGGTGGAGCGCGAAGAATCGCATGGGCGCGCAGCGGTGGAAAACGCTGCCGCGCCCGCGTCGTTCGTGGCTATCTACAAGGCGACGGATGTCCGCGCGGAGCGTCTGCAGTTGCATCCGGAAGACGCGCAAAACGTGCCAGCGGCTCCGCCTATCTTCGCTGTGTCCGCAAGCTGCGATTTTTGTGACCGCCCGGCAGTGACGAACATTCCGGGTAATCGCTGCGAAGCACACCGTTCGGAACTCGAATAATCTGCTATCAACGCTGTAATGGAGAGATGCATGAGCGACGACAAAGCACTGGGTAAACTTGGACTCATCATGGTGGTGGTCAGCGACATGGAACGCAGCGTCGCCTTTTATCGCGATGTTGTAGGACTGAAGTTACTTTTCAACCAAGACAACTGGAGCCAGTTCGATGCCGGCAACATCCTGGTAGGCCTGCATCCCGAAGGCGATGAAGTAAAAGTATCGCCGACGACCGGTTGCACCTTTGGCATCTACGTCAACGACATTCAAAAGTGCGTCAACGAGATAAAACGCAGGGGCGGCAAGATAGAGGTAGAGCCGCGACGCGAACCGTTTGGTCTATGGGCACTGTTGAAGGATCCGGATAGGTACGGTATCCAGATTATCCAGATGGCTCGCACGGGAGACGCTGGCGACAACATCACCTAGTCTTTCAGATACAAACCCTCCGCTGTTCAGCGGAGGGTTTGTATTTCAAAAAGCAATCTAGCGTTGTTGACCTTGACCCTGTGTTTGCGGGTGGCGTTTGTGATGTTTCTTGTGGTGCTTTTTGGCAAATGCAGGGGTGGCGATAGCCCAGGCGAGAACGAGCATTAGAGGCAGTGCAAACTTCTTCATCGAATCTCCATTCAACGGCCGAGCAGGACTGTACTTTCTATAACACCGCTCGCCCGTAAATTACTATTGTGTGCCACTGATTTATTATTACTGGGAAAAACCTAAGGTCTGGGCGTTGGGTCGCGCATTCCCGCGCCAACATTTAAACTGATTAGAAAAGCCAAGATAGGACGGAAATCATCTCGTGGTTCAAACCCTGGAATGGACAGACGCCGGAGTCAGCTTTATCGACCAGACTAAGCTGCCGACCGAAGAAGTTTATGTACTCTGCAAAGATTATGAAGCGGTTGCGGACGCTATCAGGACGATGATCGTACGCGGCGCTCCGGCAATCGGAGTGGCGGCGGCGATGGGAATTGCCCTGGGAGCACGAGGAATAAAGACCGACCTTTCCGGCGAATTTCGCAACCAGTTCGGGCTGATATGCCGCGTGATGGGCGAAACGCGTCCGACGGCTGTGAACCTATTCTGGGCGATACGCCGAATGCAGAGGAAGTTCGAAGCACTGAGCGGCAGTCCAATCGACGTGATCAAGGTGCAGTTGATCGAAGAAGCGAAGCGTATGCACGCCGAAGACATCGCTGCGAACGAAGCGATGGGACAGCATGGCGCTGTCCTAATGCCGGCTTCGGGCGGCGTGCTGACGCATTGCAATGCGGGCGCACTGGCGACGGCCGGGTACGGAACCGCGCTGGGCGTGATCCGAGCAGCCATCGACGGAGGGAAGAAGATTCATGTCTTCGCAGACGAGACGCGTCCGTTCCTGCAAGGCGCGCGACTGACGGCGTGGGAACTGATGAAGGACAACATTCCCACCACGCTGATCTCCGACAACATGGCTGGGACGATCATGGCACAGGGGAAGATCGGAGCGGTGATCGTGGGCGCGGATCGTATCGCCGCGAATGGAGATACGGCGAACAAAGTGGGCACCTACACCGTGGCGATTCTGGCGAAGGAACATGGAATCCCGTTCTACGTGGCCGCTCCGATTTCAACGGTCGATCTAGAAACTCCGGACGGCAGCAAGATTCCCATCGAACAGCGATCAGGTGTCGAAGTGACGCATCTCGGCGGCAAGCAGATTGCTCCTGACAATTGCAAGGTTGAGAATCCCGCATTCGATGTGACACCGGCGAAATACATCACGGCGATCATTACGGAACGAGGCGTAGCAAGGGCTCCATTCGGCGAATCGCTGCGCCGCCTGTTGGAATCGGCCGCGTCAGCGAAGTAGACGAGCGCAACTCTTTCTCGACGAGCGTGTTTGTATCTGCGTACCCAGAAAGACCCCAAGGAACGCAGATGCAATACGCTCGTGAAGTCTTCGAGAAACTCGGACCCAAACTCATGATTCCCCAGGTTACGAGGCTTGGCGTATAGGGCGCGTTGCTTCTGCTTCTTTCTGAACTATTGATGCAGATCCATGAGACATTTTCCGAGCTGTAATTAAGAGTGTGCGGATCCGTCCGCAGTTTCGCGCGAACGTGGGGAATCTGGATATCTCCCCGTTAAACGGAACTTTCTAGAAGGCCGCGCGTATCAAATAAGATGGAGGTGTGTCCAGTGCTCACATTCTTGCTTTGGCTATTGTTGTTCTTCATTTGCTGGCCGCTGGCGCTTATCGCGATCGTGTTGTATCCATTCGTATGGCTGCTGCTTCTGCCGTTCAGAATCTTGGGCGTGGCGGTGGAGGGCGTGCTGGAACTTGTGAAGGCTATCATCTTCCTGCCGGGGCGAGTGTTGCGCGGACCGTCGAGCGCATGAAAATACCCCACGTTATCGCCCAGAAGACGGGCGCGAACGTGGGGCGCCAAAACTCTTGTAGGCCTTTGAACTACATCGGCATTTCCTTTAGATCGGGGCTGATGATGAGCTTGGGTTCGGTTGCGGCTTGCACATCTTCCGCGCGCAATCCGGGCGCGATCTCTTCCAGAACCAGCCCTTTTCCCTGCACCACTTTGATGTAACCCATCTCGGTGACAATCGTGTCCACCACGCGAAGTCCGGTGATAGGCAGCGTGCAGAGCTTCAGGATTTTCGGCTTGCCGTCGCGAGTGGTGTGTTCCATTGCGACGACGACTCGCTTGGCTGAGGCGACTAGATCCATCGCTCCACCCATTCCCTTCACCATCTTTCCGGGAATCATCCAGTTCGCGAGATTGCCTTCCTCGTCCACTTCCATAGCGCCTAGAACGCTGAGGTCAACGTGTCCTCCGCGGATCATGGCGAACGATTCGGCACTGGAGAAATAAGCGGTGCCGGGAATCTCGGTGACCGTTTCCTTGCCTGCATTGATGAGGTCGGGATCTTCCGTGCCCTCGAGCGGATAAGCACCGACGCCGAGCATGCCGTTCTCGCTCTGCAGCACTACTTCCATTCCAGGCGGAACGTGATTTGCAACCAGCGTGGGCATGCCTATGCCGAGGTTCACGTAGAAGCCATCCTGCAATTCGCGCGCTACGCGCTTGACGATCATCTCGCGCTTGGCGGGATCCATTCCGGTCTTGCCAACCTTGGTAACGATTTCCGCGGCCATCTATTCTCTCCGGATGCTGAGTTACGCTTTGCGAACGGTGCGCCGCTCGATACGTTTTTCCTGGTTCTGGGTAACGAAGATGCGGTTCACGTAGATGCTGGGCGTGTGAACGTGATCGGGTGGAATCTCGCCGGGTTCGACCAGTTCTTCGACTTCTGCAATCGTGATGGGCGCGGCGGTAGCGATCATGGGATTGAAGTTCTGTGCGGTCTTGCGATAAACGAGGTTGCCCCATTTGTCGCCTTTCCAGGCTTTAACCAGCGCAAAGTCGCCATTGATTGCGCGCTCCATAACGTATTGGCGACCGTCGAATTCGCGAACCTCTTTGCCTTCGGCGACGATGGTCCCTACACCGGTGGGGGTGAAGAATGCGGGAATGCCCGCACCGCCTGCGCGAATGCGTTCGGCGAGCGTGCCCTGCGGTACGAGTTCCAAGTCGAGTTTGCCGGCGAGGACAAGTTCCTCGAAGTGGCGATTCTCTCCGACATAACTTCCCTTGTGACTCTTGATCTGTCCGTTCTTCAACAGGAGACCTAGCCCGAAGTCGTCGATTCCCATGTTATTGCTGATGGTGTGCAGATCCTTGACGCCTTTTTTCACCAGGGCGGCAATCAGATTTTCCGGGATACCGCAGAGACCGAATCCGCCAACGACCAGGGTCGCGCCATCCTGTATATCGAAGATGGCGTCGTCGGCATTTGCGAAAACTTTGTTCATGGTTGGTCACCTTGCAGGCTTTTGTCGCCGCAGTTTTAAAAAGTGATTCTACTGATGCGCACAAGACGAGCGCAAATAGGTACCTAGAACTTGGGTGGATCGAAATCATCCTTCGGCTTGAAGGGTTCGAACAGCTGATGTGCGCGTTCGAACTCTTCCTGCAATTCGCGTGTGCGAAGATTTTCGCGAATATGGGCAAGGTGTTGCTCGAGTTGGAGCAGGACGTCGTGCAGGTTCCTGCCGTTGGTGAGTGCGATGTCGCGCCACATTGCATACGGACTGGCAGCGATGCGGGTCATATCTTCGAGTGCGCGTCCCGAGAGCAGCTCGCGGGCGGGATCGTCTCCCACTCCCTCCATGACACAGGCCGCGAGAGCGGTTGCAAGCATTTGCGGCAGGTGGCTGGTATAGGCGACGAGGCGATCGTGGCGGTCGGGAGTGAGCATCACAACCCTGGCTCCGAGCGCTTCCAGCAGGCGAATGAATTCTGCGTGCGGACTGCGAGTGAACTCGGGACGCACCGCGTCCGAAGCGCCGCCCTGTGGAGTAAGAACCCACGTGGCACCGGTGAACAACTCGGCGTCGGCATGCTCGATCCCGCCATGGGCTCGTCCGGCTATCGGATGTCCGGGGAGAAATCGTTTTGTGGCAGACTCGCCGAAGACTTGCTTCGCGCGCGCAGCGATCTCGACCTTGGTGCTGCCCGTGTCGGTGATGAGGCAATCGGGCGAGAGGACTGGACCGAGTTTTTCGATGAAGTCGATGATGGATCCGACGGGCGTTGCCAAGACAACAAGCTGACTTCCTGCACAGGCGAGCAACGCGTCTGGCTCGGCCACATCCACGACGTGATTTGCAATTGCTGAGGCGAGAACCTGCGGTCGGTCGCAGCCGACCATGCGGCCCGTGAAGCCGCTGCGTTTGAGAGCAAGCGCGAGCGAGCCACCGATAAGGCCTGTTCCGATAATGGTTATTTGCTGTATCAAGAGGCGCGCCGTGCTACGCAGTGTATCAGGCTATGCTGCGGCCCACTGCCGAGGCGATAAGTCGGAGCTTCTGCATCATCTCGACGAATTGCGTGGGGTAGAGCGATTGAGGTCCATCGCTCAGCGCCTTCTCTGGCCGAGGATGCACTTCGATCAACAACGCGTCGGCTCCTGCGGCGACGGATGCGAGCGCCATGGGGGCGACTTTATCCCGCCGTCCGGTGCCGTGCGACGGGTCAGCGGTCATGGGCAGATGCGACAATTTGTGGACGATGGGAATGGCGGAGATATCCATCGTGTTGCGCGTGTAAGTCTCAAAGGTGCGGATGCCGCGCTCGCAGAGGATGACGTCATAATTCCCGCCGCTCAAGATGTATTCGCTGGAGAGCAGCAGTTCCTCAATGGTCGCGGCAATGCCGCGCTTGAGAAGAACAGGCTTGCGAATCTTGCCGAGTTCGCGAAGCAGATTGAAGTTCTGCATGTTGCGAGCACCCACCTGGAAGATGTCGATATAAGGAAGCATCAATTCGATCTGCGAAATCTCCATGACCTCGCTGATGGTCAACATCCCGTTCGCGTCGGCAGCTTCGCGCAACAGCTTCAATCCATCCACGCCCATGCCTTGAAAGGCGTACGGTGAGGAGCGTGGCTTGTAGGCGCCGCCGCGCAGGACTTGTGCGCCTGCTTCGCGAACGAGTTTTGCGGATTCGAATATCTGTTCGCGTGATTCGATGGAACACGGACCGGCCATAACGACGACCTGCTTGCCGCCGATCTCAAGGCCGCCGGTCAAGCGAACAATGGTGCCTTCCGGCCGAAAGCTCTTGCCCGCAAGTTTGTAGGGCGAAGAGATGCGGTGTACTTCCTGCACGCTGGGCAGGAGTTCCAATTCGCGCGTATCAAAATCGACTTTCGCGCCGATGACGCCGAGGACAGTCTGCCGCTCACCGGTGGAGCGATGCACGGTGAAACCCATCTCGATGAGACGATCGATCACGTGCTGGACGTGTTCTTCTGGCGCGAGTTCGACCATCGCTACAATCATTGGGACACCTTAATCGTTGACGTCGCGTTCTGTGGAATCGGAGATGGGGGCGGATTCGCCGCCGATCTCTACCTTCTGAATGCTGCGCATGATATCGATGATGCGTTCGTATATCTGCTTAAGATCGTTTTCCGAAAGGGGACCGCTGTTGGAGCGAGCGATATTGTCAAAAATAATCTTCTCGCGATCGGGCTCGTAAATGCGCATGTTGGTCTGGGACTTTAGACGTCCGATAGCGCGGGCGGCTTGGGCGCGCTCGTTGAGCAGCGCTACAAGCTTGCGATCGAGTTCATCGATTTTTGTACGCCACTCGCGAATCTCGTCCATGCATCCCTGTCCAGTGATTCTAAGCCTTTACTATTCCATGAGGTCATGTAGAAGGTTCAAGAATATTGCTTCACCCAGGCATCGTGCTCTGCCTGGAGAACCTTATCGATCCAACCAACGTAGCTGCGGCCGGTTTCGTCCTTGCCTATCCACACTCGCGTGGAGGGCGGAATCTTTGTGTCGCCGACGTCGCTGAAGCCAAGCTGATCCTGGTTGGCGAGGGAGGTTTCATACTGTTCCATGTCCACCGGATAGAACTGGGCGGTCATGAGCCGGTCGTTAAAAAACGTGAGTACCAGTTCGCCGGGATTGCCGTGGTGCATCCAGTTCTTTTTCGAAATCACAAGGATACGGAACGGCGGACGCGTGTCGCTGCTGAGCGGACGCCGGTCTGTAAGCACATCCCAGCTACCAGCCTGCCACTCTAGGGTACGTTGAACAGCCAGCAGACTCTGTCCGCTCGATAGCGGCGAAATCAGCTTGGAAGGTTGGAACTTGTTCCCCTTGCGACAGCCGCCGAGCACTGCCATGAAGACGATTGCGATCAGAATAGTTTTGCGAACCATAATCATCAGTAACTATCGCTATTTGTCAGCTTCGCGCACCGCAGCTACGAATGCCTTCATCTTCTCCGGGTCTTTTCTTCCCGGAGCGCTTTCCGTGCCGGAGACGACATCGACTCCCCAAGGTTGCAGCATCGCCATGGCTTCTGCAACATTACCGGAGTTCAGGCCGCCAGCAACGATGATGCGCACGCCGCTGTTCCATTCACCCAACATGGCTGCCACGCGTCCCCAGTTGAAGGGCCGCCCGGTCCCACCTCTCTCTGCGACGTTGCCGGAGTCGAAGAGGATGGCATCCACGCCGGCAACTGGACTACCGAATTCGCGCAGCATGCCTTCGAGCATCGGACCAACGGAAAGGGTTTTAACGATGCGCATCTTTTGTCCGCGAATGGCATCTGCGTCGGATGGAAAGAGCCGGCTCACATAGTCGCGGTCTTCATCGCCCTGAAATTGCACCACAGTCAGCTTCGCTGTGCGGACGGTTTCGCGTACAACTTCCGGAGACTCATTGACGAAGACACCGACGCGTTCCACGTGTTTGGGCACATTAGCGGCGATCTGCTCGGCCTGTTCGGAGGTAACGCGACGTTTGCTTTCGGCAAAGACAAAACCGATGGCATCGGCACCCGCGGCAACCGCAGCGTTTGCGTCTTCCGCAGTAGTCATAGCGCAAATCTTTACCCACGTCATGGCCGCTCTCCGAGGTCTTCAGTATAGACGCTGCGCTGCGCCTAATTAAAGCCCAACACCGGGTGCGGAGTGTAGGGCTCCTCAAGCGAAGCGATTTCTTCTGGCGAGAGTTGCAGCGATAGCGCGGCAACGGCGTCGTCAAGATGGTGCAGTTTGGTCGCGCCTACGATGGGCGAGGTGATGAAGGTCTTGCTCAGCATCCAAGCGAGTGCGACTTGCGCAAAAGAGACGCTGCGATGGTTGGCAATCAGACCCAGGCGCTCGACGACTTTGCGATCAGCGTCTTGGGTCGGCGAATACATGGTTGCGCCAAATTTGTCGGTCTCGAAGCGTTTAGTGATCTCCGATTTCCACGGACGTGCAAGCCTGCCGCGAGCAAGCGGGCTCCACGGGATGACTCCGATTCCTTCAGAGGCACAGAGCGGCATCATCTCGCGTTCTTCTTCCCGATAAAGCAGGTTGTAATGGTTCTGCATGGAGACGAATCGCGTCCAACCATGAAGATCGGAGAGGTAAAGGGCCTTGGCGAACTGCCAGGCATACATCGACGAAGCGCCTATGTAGCGCACCTTCCCAGCCTTGACGAGGTCGTGGAGAGCTTCTAGCGTCTCTTCGATCGGTGTCTCGTAGTCCCATCGATGTGTCTGGTAAAGATCGACGTAATCGGTCTGGAGACGGCGGAGGCTGGCATCGAGTTCATTGAAAATAGCTTTGCGAGAAAGTCCTAGACCGTTAGGTTCTTCGCGCATCACGCCGTGAACTTTGGTGGCGATCACGACGGCTTCGCGGCGGGTATTCGCCTTCAGTAATTTGCCGACCACCTCTTCGCTGGCGCCACTGGAATAGACATTGGCGGTATCGAAAAAGTTGATTCCGAGATCAAGCGCTTTGTGCAGAAATGGCTGGCTGGCCTGTTCGTCGAGAGTCCATGCGTGGCGACCGCCTTTAGGTTCGCCCGTGGCGGGTGCCCCATAGGACATGCATCCGAGACAGATCCGCGAAACCTTTAATCCTGTTTTGCCAAGATTGACGTACACCATAAATTCTCCTCACTATTCTGTCTTGCTGCCTTTTTGTGCTTCGCCATAGATGCAGACAGTCTTTGCGTTCACGAATTCGCGGATGCCGTTGACACCGAGTTCTCGTCCGTAGCCAGATTGCTTCACGCCACCAAATGGAATTTGAGGATCGGAGGCGACCATGCCGTTTACGAAAGCCATTCCGGCCTCGATGCGGTCAATGAAGAGCTCCTGCTCGCTCTCGTCTTTGGACCAGAGACTGGAGCCTAGTCCGAAGATGGAGTCGTTCGCAATTTCAATGGCGTGCTCTATGTCGCGGGCGTGAAAGATGGAGGCAACGGGACCGAAGAGTTCGTCGCGATACGCGGGCGAGTGGTGGGGGATATGCGTGAGGACGGTAGGCGCGTAGAAGAAACCGGGACCATCGAGACGCTTGCCTCCACAGAGGACGCGCGCTCCGGCCAGAACGGTCTGCTTCACCTGCTTGACGAGGTCGTTAAGCACTTCCTCCGTGGCCATAGGACCCACGTCGGTAGCAGGGTACATGGGATCGCCGACTTTGAGCGATTTCATGCGCTCAGAGAACATCTGCTCGAAGCGTTCGGCGATTGCGTCATGCACGATGAAGCGCTTGGCGGCGATGCAGGATTGTCCGTTGTTGATGGTGCGCGCCTGTACGGCGGTGGCGACCGTCTGCTCGAGTTCGGTGCTGGGCATCACGATAAAAGGATCACTGCCGCCGAGTTCGAGTACAGATTTCTTTATCTTGCTACCAGCAACGCTGGCAACACTCTGTCCAGCGGCGACGCTGCCAGTCAGGGTTACTGCCGCGATGCGATGGTCTTCGATGACGCGCGTAGTCCTGTCGGAACCGATGAGAAGGGCTTGGAAACATCCCTCGGGAAATGCCGCAGCACGAAATACCTCTTCGATGGCCAATGCACATTGAGGAACGTTGGAGGCGTGTTTGAGGAGTCCTACATTTCCGGCCATGAGACCCGGCGTGGCAAAGCGGAATACCTGCCAGAACGGAAAGTTCCAGGGCATGACAGCGAGCACCGCGCCCAAGGGTTGGTATCTAACGAAGCTTCGCACAGGTTCCGACTGATGATTATCGTCGGCGAGAAAGCGCTCTGCGTTGTCCGCGTAGAAATGACAGCAGCGAGCGCACTTCTCTGTTTCCTGCACTGCGGCTGCGATGGGCTTTCCCATCTCCAGGGTCATGATGCGCGCGAACTCCTGTTTACGCTGCTCGAGCACGCGGCCAGCTTCATGCATCAAGCGCCCACGCTCGGCGAACGAGACATTGCGCCACTTTGTGAATGTCTCTGCGGCTTGCTGAAGCTTCGCGTCCACCTGCGCGTCGGTGAGT
The DNA here is from genome assembly GCA_038236965.1 of Terriglobales bacterium. Classification (GTDB taxonomy): domain Bacteria; phylum Acidobacteriota; class Terriglobia; order Terriglobales; family Acidobacteriaceae; genus JBBRZF01. Next base: position 11,385 of record JBBRZF010000084.1, read on the forward strand.
GCGTCGAAAGTTTTCGACACTTGGCCGGTTGCTGGATTTTTCGTTTGAATCGCCATGTCTGCCTCGCGAGATGTATTGCCTAGAATCGTAGATGCAGCTGGGCGTTTGCGGATATACAAAAAGGCGAGGACTTGCCGGGCTGCAAAGGAAAGGCGGACAGTCAGTTTGAACCGGGGATGACCGCAACAAATGGGTGCCAGACCGGTTTAGACTTCCAGATCCTCTGCGCCTCCGGGGCATACACACGCTCCGAGGTTGGAAGACTGATGCCGATCTTCGCGAGCGCTTCCAAACCTTCGGGCATGATGCCTTCTCCGCAAGCCTTGTCGACGGGCGGTTCGGAGCAATCGTTAACGACTACTCGCAGGCGCGAGCAGCGATGGCGGCGACAAGCCCAGCAGGCCCGCCGCCCACGGTCACAATATCGGTTTCGCTGGAGTTCTTCTGCATCTGCACTACCACCGCAGCAGTAGAAGTTCCGCGCAGAAGCCTGGGCCCATGGCGGCCATCACGCTATACGAACCGGGGACAGGACGGCGTGTGGTCATGAATTCCTGCAATACGAGCAGAACCGATGCCGACGAAAGATTGCCAACCTTGCGCAAACATTCCCACGAAACTTCGAGCGCGTTGTCCGGAAGTTGCAAAGCGGCACTAGTCGCTTCCAAAACCTTTGGGCCACCGGTGTGCATGATCCAACTGTCGATATCTGATTTCTGCAGGCCATTGTCTTCGAGAAAATCAGTAACGTCGCGCGCCAGGTATTTCATCACCATGTCTGGCACTTCGGGCGAGAGAACGATCTGAAATCCTTTTTCCGAGATGTCCCACCCCATGACGTGTTCGCTGCCAGGGTAGAACGACGATCTGGTTGCGAGTACTTTTGGGCCGCTGGATTTGAAGTCGGCACCGGTAACTATTGCCGATGCCGCGCCATCTCCGAAGAGCGCAGAAGAGATTATGTTGGCCACGGAGAGGTCTTCGCGCTGCCACGTGAGCGAGCACAATTCGACGGAGACAACCGCGGCCGCCTGGTCGGGAAAGGCGCGCACGTAATCAGAAGCGCGAGCGACTCCGGCAGCGCCCGCAACACAACCAAGTCCGAAGATAGGGATGCGTTTGATATCGCGAGGAAGTCCCATGCGATTCACCAGCCGCGCATCGATGGAAGGACTGGCGATTCCTGTGACGGAAACGAAGAAAATAGCGCCCAGATCCTGCAGCCTTATTCCGGCCTTGGTCACAGCGCGACAAAGCGCTTTTTCGCCGAGATCCTCAGCCGCCTCGATCCACCTGTTATTGGCTGCGCCCCAGGTAGTAAGAGTGTCGTACTCCTCAAGCGGCAGCACGAAGTGGCGGGCATCTACTCCTACGCGAGAGAGAAGGCGATCGAGCACAGCTGGTTTTTCAAGTTTGTTGCCCCAATGACGAATAAGGGCTGCAGCAACTTCCGATTGTTTGTAGTACAGGTGAGGGAACGCGCTTCCGACTGCAGCAATTGTCATAGACACCACATTTTTCCCATTGTTCTAATAATTAACACCTCGAAGCTTCAAATGATCCTAAGTGCGCCCGTATATTTGTGTATTGGTTCCGTAATGGGAGGGCGAACAGCGAAGCCGAGAGTCCTTGTTTATGGGTCTCTGGGAACGATGCAACGAGTTAATTGTCATCTTCAAACCCATCCGTCCTCTTTACAGGAAAACCCAACGAGGTGCCTGCATGGGCGAAACGAGAGACGCATAGGCCCCAGCTCCAGGTGGTAGGTGTTCAGTTCGTCGAGCAATTCACCATTATTAGGACCTAGCAGCGAGATCCGCATTGCAATCTATCCTTGTGCGCGGGGCGAACTGAAATTGAGTTTGGGACAGTACAGGAATAAGACGAAGACAAAAAAGAGGAGCCCCGGATATCCGGGGCTCTTGGTCAAAATCATTGGTGCCGAAGAAGGGACTCGAACCCCCACACCCTTGCGAGTACGTGGACCTGAACCACGCGCGTCTGCCAATTCCGCCACTTCGGCACTTACCGGATCAGCGGCTTTTCACCCGGCAAGTGTTACCGGGAACTTGAGCCGCAATCGGGATAACTCAGGTTTGCAGTAATAATTTTAGCAGCTATTCAAGTTGTGTCAAACCGGGGTGTCAGCGGAAGCGATACGCCACGCATCATCCTTCGCAATTCGCTTCGCAATTCGCGGGCAGCACCAATGAAAGTGCCGCCGCGGAAACTCCGAGGCGGCATTGTTCCGAGCCGAACTACTGCGCGGTCACGTAGATGGTTTGCTTGAAGATGAGTCCGCTCACGTCTTTAGCCTGGACGGTGAGACGATGAGTACCCGCCGTCATTGCTACCGATGCGACCAGCGAAGATGTGTTGGTCTGAAATACTTTTACGCCGTCCAGATAAATCTGCAACGCCGAGATCGCAGTCGCCGAGGTAGTTCCCGCGACTATGTTCACCGTGGTAGGAACGGTGGTATTTGCCGTTGGGCTGCAGATGGTCACCGAAGGGCTAAC
>JBBRZF010000085.1:0-13902 GCA_038236965.1 Terriglobales bacterium
CCTCATTGGCAATCACTTCGTAATGCAATGTGTTTCCACGCAGCAGGCAGCCGATGCAGACGATGGCATCGTACTCACCGCTTTCCGCCAGCGCACGCGCTGCCGTAGGAATCTCAAACGCGCCCGGCACGCGGACGATCTTTACGTCCTCGTTCTTCGCGCCCATCTGCCTCAACGCCTGTTCCGCGCCGGAGAGCAATCGCTCGGTGACGAACGCATTGAAGCGGCTCACGACGATGGCAAAACGCGAGCCGGTGGCGTCCAAGCGGCCCTCTATCTGCTCGTGTCGCCAATTCTCTTTGTAGGAGAACACGGCCATCACGCCGTTGTTACCGGGCAGCGCGACGGAAAAAATGCGTGCGCCCCAATCGGTATCGGAAATCTCTTCAATGACTTTGATCTTCTGCTTCTGCAACAGCTCGTAGACGACTTCGGCACTGTCAGCCTCGAGGACGATGTCTGCCTTGGGGAAGCCTTCGCCGAAACCGATCTCCACGCCAGACTCGGGCGCGTCCAACTTGATCCCGCGGCTTCGTCGGCCATCCCAAGCCTCGCCATGCGCGAGTCCGAGCAAGGAGAAAAATTGTTTAAGTGCTTCGTATTCGCCGTCCGTCTTGCTAACGAACAGACGATGGAATGACTTGATCATGCTGAATAAACCGCCTTACCATGAAGAACTTTTATCCTACAGCAACGGGTTGGCGTTGTCAGTCCTACTGAATGTCAACATCAGGCGGTGCAAGAAAAAACCCGCCACTGTAGGCGGGTTCTGGAACTTTGTGGCTGAAATCTATTTGCCTTTGAAATCCGCCGCACGTTTTTCGAGGAACGCTTTGGTTCCCTCGTTCTTGTCTTCTGTCGCACAGCAAACGCCAAAGAGCGACGCCTCGAGGAAAAGTCCCTCTTGCAGCGTCATCTCCATGCCCTTGTTCACGGCTTCAATGACATATTGCACGGCCAGCGGAGCATTGGCGATGATCTTCGCCGCGATGGCTTCCGCGCGGGGAATCAATTCGGCGGCGGCCACCACTTCGTTGACCAGGCCGATGCGCAAAGCTTCCTGGGCGGAGATGATATCGGCCGTGAGAAGAATCTGCTGAGCGAGGCCCTTGCCGACCAGGCGAGGCAAACGTTGCGTGCCGCCGTAGCCGGGGATGATGCCAAGCTTTACTTCCGGTTGACCAAGCTTTGCGTTGTCAGAGGCTAGACGCATGGTGCAAGCCATCGCCACTTCGCATCCGCCACCGAGCGCGAATCCGTTGATGCAGCCGATGACGGGCTTGCCGCAATTCTCAATGAGGTCGAGCACGGCCTGGCCGCGGCTGGCATATTCCTTGCCCTGCACCGAGGACTGCGTCGCCAACTCGTTGATGTCGGCGCCGGCGATGAAGGCCTTCTCGCCTTCTCCGGTGAGGATGGCTACGCGAATCTCGGCGTCATTCTTCACCATGGTGAAGGCCTGAGCGAGTTCCTGCATGGTGGCCATGTTGAGCGCGTTCAGAACCTTGGGACGCGCAACGGTCAGGTACGCGATCTTGCCGCGCTTCTCGAACTTGATGTTTTCAAATACTTGAGTCTGTGGAGATGAAGACATTCGTTCCTCGCTGAGAAAAATTATTTACGCGCCCTTACTTCTGCAACTCACCCTTTAAAGCGGCATCCTGCGGCACTGGTTCTGCCGGATTCGACCAGTCGTAGAATCCTTTGCCATTCTTCTTGCCGAGCCAACCGGCCATCACCATGCGTTTAAGCAGTGGGGGTGCGGCGAAGCGGCGTTCCTTGAATTCGTCGAACATCACGTGCGTGATGTAGTAGGTGGTGTCCAAGCCGACAAAATCGAGCAGCGTGAACGGACCCATCGGGTAGCCGCAGCCAAGCTTCATGGCCATGTCGATATCGGCGATGGAGCCCACACCTTCTTCATAGGCGCGGATGGCATCGAGCAGATACGGGACCAGCAAGCGATTGACGATGAAGCCCGTCTTGTCGCTGGTTCGGACGGGGACCTTGCCCAGCTTCTGTCCGAATTGAAACACCGCTTCGAAAACTTTTTCGTCCGTGGCGATGGTACGCACCACTTCCACAAGCTTCATCAGCGGCACGGGATTGAAGAAGTGCAATCCGACGAAGCGGTCAGCGCGCCTGGTGGCGGTCATCACTTCCGTGACAGAGATGGACGAAGTGTTGGTGGCAAAGATCGCGTCCTTCTTGACGATGTCATCGAGCTTGGCGAACATCGCCTTCTTGGTCTCGAGGTTCTCGATGATGGCTTCGATGACGATGTCGCAATCCGCAAGGTCCTGCGGGTTCGTAGTGCCCTTCAGTCGCGCACGTACGGTCTCGGCCGATTCCTTAATGGTTCCCTTTTCCGCGAATTTCGCCAAAGACTTCTCGATGTTCGCGAAACCTCTGTCGAGGAAGCGCTGCTCGGCTTCGAGCACCGTGACTTCAAATCCGGCCATCGCAGAAACCTGCGCAATGCCAGAGCCCATCAGTCCACAACCGAGTACGCCAACTTTCTTGATTTCCATTCTGTCCTCGTAAAAGCAAAATGATTTCAGTGCACTTCGGGCCGATGTTTCTTATCGCTGCAAATTCTCCACGATCATCGCGATTCCCTGTCCGCCGCCGATGCAGGCGGTCGCCAATCCGTACTGCGCTTTGCGACGGCGCAGTTCAAAAAGCAAAGTCAGCACGATGCGCGTTCCGGTGGCGCCAAGCGGATGTCCCAAGGCGATAGCGCCGCCATTCACGTTCAGTTTTTCCATGGGGATGCCAAGCTCTTTTACCACGGCCAATGCCTGCGCGGCGAAGGCTTCGTTCAGTTCGAAGAGGTCGATGTCGTCGAGTTTGAGTCCTGCTTTTTGAAGCGCGATCTTCGACGCAGGAACCGGGCCCGAGCCCATGAGCTTGGGATCGACTCCGGCGATGCCCCAACTGACGATGCGTCCCATCGGCTTCAGTCCGCGCTTCTGCGCGTCCTCGACCGAGGTGAGCACAACCGCCGCTCCTCCATCTACGATGCCGCTGGCATTTCCTGCTGTGACAGTTCCATTCTTGCCGAACGCGGGACGCAGCTTCTGCAGGATCTCAATCGTGGTGTCCGCGCGCAGATGGTCGTCTTTCTCGAACATCTCGCCGGTTGGCTCGCCTTTGCGATTCTTCAACGCGACCGGAGTAATCTCCTCGCCGAGGCGGCATGCAGCCTGCGCTTCGCCCGCCATGCGTTGCGAGCGCAACGCGAATTCGTCCATCGCTTCGCGCGTGATGCCCTGCTGCTCGGCGTAGAGTTCAGCCGTATTTGCCATGTAGAGGCCGCAGTAAGTATCCAGCAGTGCAATCATCAGCGAGTCTTCGAGTTTGCCTTCGCCGAGGCCGACACCCCAGCGCATGCCGCGAATTACGTGCGGCGCTTGCGACATGGATTCCATGCCCCCGGCCAGCACCGTCCGGGCTTCGCCCAGTTGAATCAACTGCGCGCCGCTCACGATGGCCTGCATGCCGGAGCCGCAGAGACGATTCACGGTCAGCGCGGGAACCTCGATAGGAAGTCCTGCCCGAAGCGCAACGTGACGCGCGCCATAAAGTGCGTCGCCGGATGTTTGCTGCGCATTGCCGAAGATGGCGTGGTCAAATTCCGAGGCATCAACGCCCGAGCGCTTGATGGCTTCGGTAGCGGCCACGGACGCCAGATCCATGGCAGTGAAGTCGCGAAGCTTCCCACAGTAGCGCCCGATGGGCGTACGAGCGCCGCTCACAATAGCGATGTCATTTGGTTTCAGCATTTGATCCGATACGAAAAGCACGAAGATGGAGTCGCCGCCCCACATGGCAGCGAAGCTCTTCTACAGAACCTGTGAGTCTATCAGCGCGCGAGGAATGTTCGCAAACATCCGCACCCGTGTCTCTGAATGCGAGGGTTTGCGCCCTTGCGATGCTACTTGCAGGCACTGGGAGCGGTGCCTAGATCTCGTCTTCCAAAGGCTCGAAGTCGTGGGCGCAGGTCTGGCAATACCAGTGCGCGGGAGCATCGAACTTGGGATCAGGTTTTTCGAATGGAGTGACTGACCCCGCCATGCGAACCACATGCTCGCGGGAGCCACAGCTTGGACAAGCGGGTTTGGGTAAGAAGTGCAAGTAAGAATGAGCCGCCATGACAGTCCTCCGCGTGTTGCCTCGAACAGTCTGCGAAAATCATACGCTCGGTGGTGCGCCAAGACCGTGACAAAACAATAAAAATTGCGGGTAGCTGACTTAGGGTCTCACCGGAGCAAAATGACCTTAGCTCGCGGACGCCGCCAATGCCTTCTTGTCGGTCTTGCCGGTCATCGTGCGAGGCAAGGCGTCCACAAACGAGAAGCCTCGAGGAACCTTGTAAGGCTCCAGCACCTCGCGGCAGGATGCGCGCAGGTCGTGTTCGGCGACGGTAACACCCGGCATCATCTGCACAAAAGCATGGAGTCGTGAGCCATGTTTCTCGTCGGCCAATGCGACCACCGCTACCTCGTCAACATCGCTGATGGTCTCCAGCGCGGTCTCCACTTCGGCGGGATAGACCTTTTCGCCGCTCACCTTGACCAGGTCGTCGGCGCGCCCAACGAGCCACAGGTATCCATCGGCATCCAGGTAACCTTTATCGCCTGTAAGCAGGACTCCGCTCTGAATCTTGCGAGCCGTTGAAGCCGCATCATTGTGGTAGCCCAGCATCACGGCTGAACCCTCCACGCAAACTTCTCCGACCACATCTGCGCCCAGAATCGCGTCAGCTTCGTCGCGGATAGTGACTTTCAGATTCGGGAGAGGCTTGCCGACGGAACCAAAGCGATCCGCGTCCGGCATATTCAGCGAGACGACGGGCGAGACCTCCGTCGCGCCATATCCCTGCACGATCTTGTGATGGAATCGCGCTTCGAACTCCTGCGCAACGTGTTCCGGCAGACGCTCGGCGCCGGCGATGGCCAGCCATAACGAACTGGTATCCACCTCGGTCGGGTCCTTCGCCAGTACACGATACTGGCTGGGCACGGCGACCAGGCAGGTAACTTTATGCTTCTCTATGGTCTGCAGCACCGCGCGCGGGATAAAGCGGTCGGGAATCACCACGCTCGATCCTGACATGAGCGGCAGCAGCATGGTGACCGTCAATCCATAAGCATGGAACAGAGGAAGTATGGCCAACATGACCTGATGTTCGTCAAAACCAGTCGCCAGGCGGCATCCTTCCGCATTGGAAAGGATGTTCTCTTCGCTCAAAGACACTGTCTTCGGGCGTCCCGTTGTTCCAGAGGTATAGAGCAGCACCGCGGTTTCCTGCGCCATCAACTGCATCGGCACGGTTGTGGGATCGACGTCCGCTGCCTCGGGAATCCAGCATGGAACTTGCGCTTCTGTCAGTCGCGGAACCAACTCCTGAGAGGTGACAACAAGTTGCGTGCGGGCTTCCATGGCCATGAACTTAATGAGCGGTGGTGGCGCCAGAGTCGGCAGCACGGCAACCGATTTCCCTGCCCACAACGCTCCCAAAAAAATCGGCGCGAACTGCGGCGTGTTGGTATGCAGCAGAGCAACGGTGTCTCCCGGCACGTGTTGAGCGATCGCCAAGGCGAAGCCGGCCATGCGACGTTCCAGTTGAGAATAGGTAATGACCTGATCGCCGGCAATCAATGCGGCACGATCAGGAAATTTCTGTGCAGCTTTACGAACGGCGGAGACGATTGCGCTAACAGGCATGGAGGACACTCACAAGCGAATTGCACGATTTTAGGGCTGAACTGCGCACTTACGCGGTGGAAGTTTAACACGGACGTATTCGCAATTCTATGATGCGAGCTAGTCGCCGGCGGCGGCAAGTTGCAAAGTTGCGGCCAGTGACTTCGCCGTATTGGCGCCTTCGGCTTTGGCAGCGTCCAGGGCCGATTCTGCGCGATTGATAACCTCGGTGACGATGTCCACCGGATCGTAATCCGAGTTCATCACCGCCTCAGCAATGCCGGCCGTGACGGTCACCGGCGTCTTCTTGCCGGGAAGCGTCACGGTCTCCAACAGTTTGCGAAGCTTGTCGATAACGAAGAAGGAATTCTTGTCGTTGGTGTCCGCCAGGATGATGGCGATCGTGGACATGTCGTAGCGCACCGCGACATCATTCTGGCGGATATGCGAAGAGACCAGTTGTCCGAGGTCCTGCATCATCGAATCGACGGCAGCCTCGCCATTTTCGCGAACCAGCACGGATGCCTTGCCAAAGTGGAGAAGCACAAGCGCGGTGGTGGACTTCTGCTGCATCGAGCGCCTGATCTCCGACAACAACACATCGACATACGATGTACGCTTGAGCAGTCCCGACTTTTCGTCTGTTACTGCAAGCGTCTTCACCAGGCTGCGCAGGCGCGCGTTGTTCACGGCCAACACCATCTGGTCAGCAACGGTACGCAGCACCATCTGGTCTGTTGCGCGCCACTCGCGACCTGCTTCACACTGTTCCAAGATCAGGATTCCGGAAAACTCTTCGCCATCCGTGAGCGGGACTGCGAGCAGCGATTCGATCCCCAAACCTGTGACCACTTGCTGTATGGTCGCCAACTCCGGCGCCGCCTGTGCGCGATTCACGGAGACCATTCCCTGCGACACGCACAAGGTCTGCAATGTGGTGATGAGCTTGACGATGGATTGCACATCGCTTTGTTTCACTCCGGGCGCGCAATATTCCAGTGCCGCGCTTGGCGGCTTTCCAGGCGTACACAACCCAGCCACGCAACGACTCGCACTCCAGTGCCGTCCCACGTCGTTGACGGCCGCAAAGAGCACGCCCTTGACGTTTGCCTGGCGGTAGATGTTGCGGGTGATCTCGGTTACGCGGCCAATATTGTCCACCGCATTCTCATTGGCCATCGCCGTCGGGACCGGCAAGTTTGCGGAGGAAGCCGTAAATCCATTGGCGGCAGTGGTCGCCGTTACCGGAGGCTCATCCTTGTACTTGGGCGCGTATCCGGCACTGAGGTAGAGCTGGCGCAGCTTCTCCGACTTGTCCTCTTCATGCGGGAAGAGTTTGAATATCCTCTCCAGACGCTCTGCCGCTTTTGTACGCATGGAGTACTGGAGGAATATTTCCGCCTGCAACATCAAGTCTTCGAGGACGGTAGGCTCGCTCTCCGGGCTATCCTCTTTTCTATCTTCCGAAGCTTCTTTCTTCTGCACGGAATTGAAGCGGCTGGCGAGCGCGTTGAAGCGATTGGTTTCGAGCTTGCCGCGCAACATCTCCATGCGCTTCTCGTGTCCGGGCGCGTAGGGATCAACCTCGGCGGCGCGATCGAGCGCATCAGAGGCACGCAGGAAATTCCCTGCCGCGTAATGCAACTCAAACAAGCGGACCAACGTGTCGCAATAGTCGTGTTCACGATTGGCCGAGTTATAGAGTTCGACGAGGTACTCCAGAAATTCAGGATTGCTGGAATGCTTGTCGCCGACTTCTTTCATGCGGACGATGAACTCGCGACGCATGCCGGCGCGACGTTGATGCTCTTCCATCTTGCGCGCGATGTTCAAGGCACGCTCGGTCTTGCCCATCTCTACCAGGGCCCCGATGAGGCGACAGACGTCAGGTAGAAATTTCTGGTCGCGCTCGAACATCTCCCAGAGGAAAGGTTCCGCATCCGCGAGGCGGTCAAGAGCAAGGAGCGCCTGCGCGTAAGCTTCACGGGCGGCGGCAGGAGCAGACGGATAATTCGCCAGCGGCTCCAGCAGCAAGACCGCCTGCTGTGCGTCGCCATGCTGAACCAGAGCGCGTCCGTGGCCTAGAGCTGCACCCGGATTTTGTGGATCTAAAAAGTAAGCGCGAGCGTACGCATCGGCGGCATCTTTATCCTGCTTTTCCAGCCCTACGCCGAGATTCACGAAAGCGAGCGCGGCATCTTTCTTCTCGCCCTCCTGTTCGGCCAATTCGGCCAGGCGGCGATAGTTGTCCACCACCGGCTCCAGCACTACGAGCCGCTTCAGCGCTTCGAGAGCTTCGTGCTTGCGTCCGCTGGAAGTACACAAGCGCAGCGCATATTCGTAGGCATCGACAGCTTCCTTCTTGTTTGTCTTTTCGCTGAGTTCTCCGAAACGCAACGTCTGGTCGAGCGAAGCCGAATTCATGCGAGCCAATTTTTTGAACGCGACCGACGCCTTCTGCTGGTCGGGAGCCATCAGATGATGCTCGAACAACTCGGCAAGAAGTTTGGCTGCGACATCCGCTTGGCCGAGCGAAATGGCCAGATCGGCCGCGCTCTGGCGAGCCGCGTGGTTCGAGGGCTCGTCATGCAGTATCTCCATGTACTCGGCCAGGGCTGAGTCGAGCTTTCCCTTTTGAAGATACTTCTCCGCTTTTTCGAGCCGCTTGGAAATTTCAGGCATGAGGATTGGTGGAGCTTACGATTCTATGCGGAACGGTGTTCCTCAGCAATTGCAGAATGTCCTGAGTTGCCTCGGATTGACACCCTAGACGCTGACCTTCCCAGCGTACTCTCTGCGACAACAGTGCAAGTGGTTGACATTCGCCTTTTGTTCGCTACACTAGGCGAAAGGGGCGGAACTCGCCCCGAACCGCCTCTTTCCAACCCTCGGCGGATGAGGAATGACATACATGGCTCTTACCAAGCGACAGCGCCAGGTCTACGATTTCATCTCCGAATTTGTTCAGCGCAATGGTTACTCGCCCTCGTTCGAAGAGATTGGCGACGGGATGGGACTCAGTTCGCTGGCCACCGTGCACAAGCACATCAGCAATCTGGAAACCAAAGGACTGCTGCGGCGCGACTACAATCGCAGCCGCTCCATCGACATCGTTGCACCCGGTGCAACCGTGCTGCCCTTCGCTGGACGCATCGCCGCCGGACGTCCCGTGGAGCAGACGGAGATGCCGGAGACGATCTGCCTTGCGGATTTCACCGGAAATAAGGACGTCTTTGTGCTCGAGGTGAGCGGAGAATCAATGCAGGACGAACATATCGTCGATGGCGACTACGTCATGGTGGAGAAGACTCAGTCGGCGCACAATGGCGATATCGTGGTGGCACTGGTGAACGACTCCGAAACCACGCTGAAGCGCTTTTACAAGGAAGGCGAGATGATTCGCCTGCAACCCTCCAACGCGGCCATGCAGCCCATCATGGTGCCGGCGATCAATGTTCAGATACAGGGTCGCGTCATCGGCGTGCTGCGCAAATATTAGGCTCAAGCATGACAAAAGCCCGGCGTGGCCGGGCTCTTGCCATTCAAAAACCTTTTACGCGAGGTTCTTATCGAGGGCCTTTTCAATGGCCTCTTTGGGGACATAGCCTACGATCTGTTCGCGGACCTGACCACCCTTGAACACCAGCAGCGTCGGAATACCACGCACGCCGTAGCGCTGCGGTGTGGCCGAGTTCTTGTCAACGTCCATCTTAGCGACCTTGATCTTTCCCTCGTAAGCCTTTGCGACTTCGTCCACGATTGGCGCCAGGGCGCGACACGGACCACACCAGGCAGCCCAAAAATCGATCATCACCGGCACATCCGACTGCAGAACGATCTGGTCGAAATTCGCATCGGTCACTTCCAAAATTGCGTCACTTGCCATTCTTCCTCCCGGAAATTCTCTTGCCCATTTGCACGGAAAACTCACGCTCGCTGCCGGCTGCGGATCCCGCCGTTCTCAAACGAACAGTACATCCTAACACCTGATTGGATGCAGATAACCCCGAGAAGACTCAGATGCCAAGGTTGATATCAAAGCGGGAAACAAGGTGGCAGGACAGGAACGTGAGCGCAAAACGGAGCGCCCCCAGACCCAAGTCCGAGGACGCCTCGGCAGCCCTCCCCAGAACTGCCAACCACCGCGGATTCTATCGAACTCTGGATGGAAGTAAATATCACGTCAGTAATCGCAAAGTAACTTTCGGTAATTCAGGTGACCAAATAAACGCAGTACTTTCGTACGTGTACCACTTCCACAACAAGGCGTCCTTTTGACGCACTCAGCGGCGGCGATTGCTTTCGCGCAAAACGGTTGCAAAGCTGCGTCCCGCAAAGGTTGCCGTCGGCGAGACACGTCCGGAGACACCGATACGGGCGCCCTTGGAAGGAACGCCATATTTGTCGCTGAAGACCCAGATTTTTCCGGTGCCGTCATCGACCTGGTAGACGCCCGTGCCTAGCGCACCGAACGATTCGGTGACCGTGCCGCGAACCGCGACTTCCTTGTCGATGTAACGACCCGGGTCGCGATTGATGTCGGCTATGGAACGCTGTTGCGGACAACCTACAGCTAGAAGTACTGCCCCGATCACCGCTGCAATCGCCAACCACCGCTGAAAATTGCTTAATTTCATGATGCCTCCGCTCAAAGACAGTTTGGGGATTTCTGGAGGATTTAGATGCAAACGCAAGCTGCTGCGTGCGAAAAATCTACCGGCTCCGAATCCATTCCCTATCTTGTTGCAAACACCACTCCCATAAGAAAGTAGCCGAAGCCACCAATAGTTGCTGCGCTCGCCAAGGCCGCAATCGTCCATATGACCAGGTACCGGCCCGTCTGCTGTGTAGGCGGAGGCGTTATTCCGATGACGGTATGCAGGCCCTGCACCAAGGTCGTAAGAAAACTCATGATTGCGAACGATAGCACGCAGCGCAGGAGTGAGTCAGCGACCGTCGGCGGAACCAACTCTGGATACAGGTCTTACTGGCGTCGATGTTCAGGCGGACATAATCGAGGGTGAGTTCTTCGTCGGCCAGTCGCTGCATTTCGCTGGTTCAGCGCGGCGCAAAAAAGATCCCGGACGAGCGCCGGGATCCGGAATGCAGGGGACGCGCGCTACGGCTTCTTAGCAGCGGCGGTTGTTTTTGCCTTCGAAGGCTTTGAAGTAGCAGCCACAACCGGTTTGGGATTCCAATATGCGGCGTTCTCCGCTCCCACCGAATAGTTTTCCGGCGGCACGCTCATCTTGGGATTGAAGGCGAAGATACTGCTCTCGTTGCTCATGATGGCAGCGGCGGCGAGTTCGGAGAGCTTCTTATCACCTGCTTCGCCACCCAAGGCTTCCTTGTAGGCCGCAGACTCGTGCGCAGGTCCCGCCTCATCCGCTTCCTTGAGTGATTTCATTGGAATGAAAATCAGATACGCTGGGCCGGGCATTCCGGACTGCACGGCAAAGATGCTGTAGTAATCCTTCATCCCGGCCTTTTCGTGCGCAGCTTTGATGATCTTGCGCATCTCGAGGAACTTGTCATTCATGCCAGGGCGCACACGAACGGTGACCACGTTTATGTAGCGGTAATCGCCGATGTTCAGCGCTGGCCGGAGGCTGATGTCTTCGCGGAAACGCGCCGTGATGCTGGTCGCGTTGTCCAGCAGCTCGCCATCGGCGGCCGAGAGACGGCTTAATTCAGCGCTCATCGCCGGATCGGCTTCCTGTGCCTTCGTCTCTTTCTCCCATGCTTCGTAAGAGGGGTATCCGGCGACGAACCACGCCTCGGTTGGACCGGTTATAGAAGTCATCGCAAGATAGTGAGGCGAATTCTTGCTGGCACGGAATGCTTTAGGCCATCCTACCTCGACTTTTTCGTGCGCGGCTGCGCGACCGGGTTTCACCACTTCGCGGTAGATCTGAAGGATATTCGGCGCAGGAGTCGCACCTTTTTCCTGGGCTAGTAAGGGGAACGCAAAAGCGAGCATCAGCAACGCTAATGCACCGGTCACTGTCTTTCTCATCCTATTTCTCCTTGTTAGACACGAAGCTACCTCGCCGAACTTTCGCGACGGTGATACCTGGGAATCTGGAAACATTGGGAGGTGGAACCGGCCCGGCGATTGCCGATGATAGTACCCCAACGGAAGCGCAACAAACAATATCCAGAGGCTGTAATCAAGAAATAATATTGCTAGCGGAGGGAGAATACTCAGATCATCTAATGTCTTCGGCAAAAGGTTAGCGCTGCTCATCTCACTGAAAATGAGCAACTTAGATAATTTGATCCGGGCTGAACGAACAGTGTCTAAAACTCCAGGCTGCGCCGGATTATTTGCTTCAGCTTATGGATACGGTCAGAAGTGATGGGATGATCGCTTCCCATTGCAGACAGTCGCCCCAAGACGCCTTGGCGATGGTCGTGCTGGAATTCCTGCAGGCGCTCGAAGGCGGTGATGGCGTCTGCGGCGTTGTAGTGCGCGTTTGCCAGCAATTGCAAGCCAATGGCGTCGGCGCGGAATTCGCAGATGCGTTGGTCGCCTACTTCGTTTCCATCGCTCGGCCCAAACAACAACGCTCCCAGCGAGTGCGACTTCTTCGCCAAGCGACCGCGTCCTGAGACCGTCTTGCAACTGTCATCCCACGCGTGTCCGAGTTCATGTCCGACGATGAAAGCGAGCTCTCCATCCGCATCTTGCTGCCATTTCACAAGGCCGATGGGAATACATACCAACGAATGGGTAGCACCGAGATTGATACTCCACGCATTCACGACAAGGCTGTCGATGAGGACGATTTCGACCTGTTCGCGGGAAGCCGCGCTCAATAATCGTTTGCTGACCCGCTGCAGGCGGTCGAATTCTTCGCCGGTCGCAATCACTTGCGCGCCGCAATATTTCGACACGGTGTTCGGTGCAAGATTCTGGCCGTACAACCGGACTGCAAGAACCAACCATAAAAGCACGAACGCTGCCGTCTTCACGGGTACCAAGCCTCAACTGAAACAACGGCAGAGAGCGCGTTCGACTTGAGTGCGTCGGCGCATGAAATGACTTACTCACTAAATCGTCTGGAATTGGATGGATTGAAAGGTTGGTGCCGGGAGGGGGAATCGAACCCCCAAGGGCCGAAGCCCGGCGGATTTTGAGTCCGCTGCGTCTGCCAGTTCCGCCATCCCGGCTTATTTGGAAGGCACTCTCAGTATCGCATAGCTTAATTGTTGCGCCAACCCTTGCGTGAGCGGCGCAAGGGCAGGGCGCGCAGCCTAGCGCTTGTCAGGCGAGTTGTTGCCCGAGCTTCCGCGCGCGCAAGAGAACTCGCTCCGATATTTCCGCCTCGGGCTTTTGCGCGGCGAAACCGATGAGGAGCTTTCCTACGGTTTTTGCGCCCAGGATGTTGGCCGTGTCCTTGAGCGCGCGCGGCGCCCCGGTCGCCCAGCGGATCAGAAAAGACGGCATCGCAGCCGAGGTGACCAACACCGCTTTCTTTCTCTTCAGGGGATTGCGCATGGCGGGACCCTTCGCCGTCCACGGCCAGAATGCGTACACGACCAGACGCTCCATGAATCTGCGGAAGACTGCAGTCACGTTGAAGAAGTTTACGGGAGCGCCGAGCACCAGCGCGTCAGCCGCCTCTATCTGCGCAAGGATGGAGCGCATATCGTCTTCAATCACGCACTCGCCGTGTTCCAGGCCCGGCAGTTGTGTACAGGTGCGGCAGTTCCGGCAAAATTCGATGTGCTCGTCAAGCAGGTAGAGTTTGGTGATATCCGCGCCAGCGTCTTTTGCTCCGGCCAGCACTGCGTCCACGGCGGAGTCCGTCATGCCGCCTTTGCGATACGTGCCCACGATTGCCACTATTTTCGCAGCCATACTTTCTCCGCTGCGTTCAGCTTAGCGTGCGCTGCGCCGGTTACACCGTGAGCGGCGTCACTTGGTCGCGTGCAATTTTGCGGCGCTTTGTTTCGCCTGCCCGGCTTCTTTCGTCATGCGTCATGCAAAGCAAACTGAAAAACAGTTCTCCAGTGTTCCTCCAGTAACCAAGCCCCTCCGGAGAGGGGCTTGGCGGGGCTTTCAGGGACGAGGGTTACGATTTCTTCAAGGTGCTCATGTCGATCACGAAGCGATACTTCACGTCGCTCTTCAGAATCCGCTCATACGCATCGTTGATCTGGTCGATCGGGATCAGCTCGATGTCGCAC
>JBBRZF010000086.1:0-13836 GCA_038236965.1 Terriglobales bacterium
AACTACAACGTTGCGGGCAGCACCTACGCCCGCGTCTTCGACGATCACAAAGAGCTTCGTGATTTCCTCATCGCCGTCGCCGACATGTCGCCCAGCGACATCGACCAGTTCTGGGGCGAGATCGGAAACCGCAACAGCATCACCCTTTCCGACATCGACATCTCCGAACACGACACCGGATTCCTCGGCTTCAAACAAGCCCCCTCCGACTACTAGATTGCCGTTGCCTGATGTGGCGCGAGCTCCCTCGCTCGCGGTTCTTGACTTTCGTTTCAGCTCCTGCTTAGTCTTTAAAGGGGAGGGAGTGTGTCGCTGACTTTGAAAGCCGAATCAAAGCCGATTCGTGAAAAATTCCGCGCTCTTCTGGATCGTCTCACGCCGACAGAACGTCAGCGGCTTCTGGTGCTCACAATACTCAGCGGAGCACTCTGCGGATTGGCCGCAGTCGCCTTTCATGTCGGCATCATCAAGGCCGAGACGCTTCTCATCGACCGCGCCTTGGCCGCTCCCAATCTGCATTGGATCTTCTGGACTATCCTCACGCCCACGCTTGGCGGACTGTTGGCCGGATTGCTGCTTTATTACTGGGTTCCCGGAGCGGTCGGCAGCGGCATTCCCCAGGTAAAGGCTGCCTACGCAATGAATTCCGGATTCGTTCCTTTTCGCGACGCAGTGGGTAAGTTCGTAATCAGTATTTTGCAGATTGGCAGCGGCGCTTCGCTCGGTCGTGAAGGACCCACGGTTCAGATCTGCGCAGGAATTTCCAGCCTGTTGTCTCGAGTAGCCGGGCTTTCACGACAAAGCCAGCGACGCATGGCCTCCGTCGGAGTCGCGGCCGGAATCGCCGCCGCTTTCAACGCGCCGATTGCGGCGGTAACTTTCACGTTGGAAGAGATCATCGGCGATCTCGATCAGACGATGCTTTCCGGAGTGATCGTCGCGGCTGCCATTGCTGCCGCCGTTGAACGCAGCATCCTCGGCCAGCATCCCGTTTTCGACATTCCGCACCCCTACGCGATGGGGCCCGTCGCCTCGCTGCTCTCGTATGCGATGCTGGGCGTGCTTGCGGCAATCACTTCGATTGCGTTTACCGACGGCCTGCTGGGACTCCGCGCCCGCTTCAAGCAATTCTCGGTCGTCCCCAAATGGACTCATCCGGCAATTGGCGGGGCGCTCACCGGATCGCTCGCCGTCATCGCAATCTACTGGCTCGGACAGAATGGCATTACTGGCGGTGGCTACCAAACTCTTTCGCTTGCGCTCTCCGCTTCGCTCCCAGCCCGGATATTGGTCGGACTCTGTGTGCTGAAACTTGCCGCAACGGTTTGTTCCTACGCGAGTGGCGGTGCCGGAGGAATCTTCGCTCCCGCTCTGTTCATCGGAGGCACCCTCGGAGGCGCAGTTGGATATCTGGACGTCACACTGTTCCACCATTCCACCGAATCAATCGGTGCTTTTGCCCTCGTTGGAATGGGCGCGGTGTTCGCCGGAATCATCCGCGCACCCATGACCTCTGTGCTCATCATCTTCGAGATGACCGGAAGCTACGGCCTCATTCTTCCTCTCATGATTGCGAACATGACCGCCTACGCACTGGCTCGTCGATGGAGACATACCCCTGTTTACGAAGCGTTGCTACTTCAGGATGGCGTAGTGCTGCCGCACACAAAGCCTGTCACGCCCGCCGAACCCGCCAGGGAGCTTCCCGGAGAAATTCCACCGTAGACGCTTGCCTAATTCTTCCGCAATACGCGCACCAGTGCGCGCAGAAAAACGCAGCCCTCGAAGGCTGCGTTTTTTTGATTTAGATCTTTTGGCTTCTACGCTTCCGTCAGGCTTGAAGCTTCAGGGAAGCGCAACTTGCTCTTCGCCAGCGCCTTGGTCAGCGCATCTTCCGCCTCTGCTTCTTCCCAGTTCTTCGCCATTGTCAGTTCGCTAAGTAGCAGATAACGGGCGCGTTCCAGCATCTTTTTTTCCCGGAAGCTCAACGGCTTGCTCTGGCCCAGCATCAACAGGCTCTTCAACACTCCGGCCACTTCCAGCAGGGAACCGGTGCGCATCTTGTCCGAGTTTTCCTTGAACCGGTATTTCCAGTCAGCGTTGCTGTCACAAGCGCCGTCTGTCAGGTAATCCATTATTTTCTGGATTTCGTTGGTGCGCACCACTTTGCGCAGTCCAACGCTGTTCACGTTGTTAAACGGAACCATCACCTTCAGACTGCTAGCTTGGATTCGGAGCAGATAGAACTTCTCAACCGTGGCACCAATCGTACGGCTGCTGATCTGCTCGATGACCCCAACTCCATGGTTGGGATATACGACCTTGTCGCCGATGCTGAAAGTCTGATTGATCATGCGGGACCCGCTTTGAGGACAGCGGGCGAACTCTCTAGATTATAAAGGTCGCGCGCCATAAGGTCAAACGCGTAGAGGCGCTACGGAGGCCTCAATAAGCGCGAAACGCCGCGTCAGCAGCGGCTTTCGTCGCCAGCAGCAAGGCAATGCAGAGTTCCTGCACCCTCTTGTTTCGGACGCAAACCTGATGGCTACGATGGATCGGGACCAACACCTCGTCTCTCCGCCTGCTTCCTCTCGCTGTATAATCTGCTGATGTACCTGCCGCAGGGCGGTACCCAGACCCGTGCCGCAACCTACTGTCGTTGAGGTGCTTAGGAGCAGGTGAGTACCTGATAAATGGCTGAACATATAAAGAAGAAGCTCGAAGAAGAGATTCACGCATTGGAGCACGAGCTCAACGTCGAGCTGCCGCGAGAGATCAAGATCGCAGTTGCCATGGGTGATTTAAGCGAAAACGCCGAATATCACATGGCCAAGCAGCGTCAGGAATTCGTGCGCGCTCGTCTCGGACAGCTCAAAGCGCGTATGGGCGACCTCTCGCTCATGAACATGGCGAACATCCCCCATGACAAGGCCGCGCTCGGCTCCACGCTCGTCGTTTACGATTCCACCAAGGAAGAGGAGATCGAGTACAAGCTCGTCACCTCGGAGGAATCCGATGTCACCAAGGGACTCATCTCCACCAGTTCGCCGATCGGCCGCGCGCTGATGGGCAAGAAAGTCGGCGACACCAGCACCGTCGTGACGCCGAATGGCGCTCGCGAACTCGAAGTGCTGAAATTAAAAACCATCCACGACGAGGCGGAATGACCTGGACCAGCGCCGTCGGCAAATACAGCGGAGTGTTGCTCTACAAGATCGTGGACGGTCTTGCGCTCACCCGCATCTCGCCGAATGTTCTTACCTTCATCGGACTGCTTATCAATGTCGCCGCCGCGCTGCTCTTCGGCTTCGCGTCGGCTGACAACAATCAGCCGCGCCTCTTTTTCTACGCGGGACTGGTCATCATCGGTGCCGGAATTTTCGACATGGTGGACGGCCGCGTCGCCCGCGCCACCAACCAGGTCACCGACTTCGGCGGATTCTTCGATTCCGTCATCGACCGCTATTCCGACGTCGCCCTCTTCTTCGGATTGCTCGTCTACTACGCACGCGGAAATCGTTTCTTCTACGTCGTACTCGTAGCCTTCGTCATGGTCAGCTCCGTCATGGTGAGCTACACCCGCGCTCGCGCCGAATCGCTCATCCCGCAGTGCAAGGTCGGATTCATGGAGCGCCCCGAGCGCATCGTGCTGGTCATCATCGGCGCGCTCACAGACCATATGGCGCCCGTGCTCTGGGTCCTCGCCGTCTTCTCGGTGCTCACGGTCATCCATCGCATAAGCTACACCTACGAAGTCGCCACCGCCCGCCAAAACGCCCGCGAAGCCGGACAACTGGAACCGGCAACCAAATAGCGAAGCAGTCGTTCTGAATTTCTGGCTCTTGCCTTTGCCTCACGTGGGCCCGGACGCCCTCGTCTGCGGCGGGCGAGCGTAGCTCGCCTAGATGTTGCCGTTGTCCTTGCCCCAGACTCAGCAAGAATCTTCCATCCGCAGCGACGAATCGGCAAGAATGTTCTGTATCAGGGCAGACTTTAGTCGTGCCATCCGCGCCTTACGACTTGGGGCTTTAGCCCCCGCAAAACTCTCGTTGGAGATTCCCCCGTGAACACAACCTGCCAGAGCCCTGGCTTCGCGGAACCCTGACGGAAATGCCACCTATCCAACGTGCCATCCTGCACTCCTTCAAGTCGGCCAATCAGGATTTGCTCTGCTTTGCGTGGGCCCGGACGCCTCGTCCGGGGCGGGCGAGCGTAGCTCGTCTAGGTGTCGCCGTTGTTCTTGCCCTTTTCGTTTCTCGCTCGCGGTCTTGCCCCTACGCCACACGCACCCGCGCCCGCGCGCGCGGGCTTGCTTGCACCGTGATTTTGATGTCTTGACCTAGCAGCAGCAGGAAACGTATCAGCCGATCTAGCGAAAAACCTGACAATTTCCCACGCACTAAAGCCGAGACCTTCGGCTGGTCCACCCCAAGCAACTTCGCGCTCTGGATTTGTGTAAGCCCCTTCGCGCGAATTAGAACAGCGATTTTGTGCGCGAGCTCGGCTTTGGCTAGGGCCTCTTCCGCATTAGGCAGACCAAGATCGGCGAACACATTTCCGCTGCTGACCGTGTAATCAAGTTGACGTTTTGCCATCGCTATTTCTCCAGCCCCCGGTCGATTTCAATGGCGCGTTGCAACCGCTGCTTTATCAGATCCATCACGCTTTTCGGCGTTGATATGCCTCGCTTCGATTTCTTCTGAAACGCGTGCAGCACATAAACCGCCTTCTCCAATTTCACCGAATAAATCGTTCTAAAGTGTTCCCCTGATGATCGGAAACCACCTCCACGACTCCAGCACCGACGCTCTTCAGAGGCTTGGCATCGATGTGTTTGTCTCCCAACTGTGCTTGGTAAAGTGCAAAGCCGATATGCTGCTGCACGGACCGCGGGAACTCCATCAATACGCGTCGTGAGTCGGCAATAAAAATCAGAGACTTCATTGAGTTGGTAACACTATGCCATATATGGCATATCACGTCAAAGTCTTTGCACTGTGATCCGTGTTGCCTTCACCCACACAAATAAAGGCCGCGCCCTTTCGAGCGCCCAATCATTTCTTCACCAATCTATTCCAGCACGATGACTGCTCGCGTGAGCTGCCTGGGTGGAGCCTGAGATCTGTGCGAAGAAGAACATTAAAACCATTCCTCCGCCATTCCTGCAGCCCTGAGTTCATCAGTGTCCAGCACGCTGGCAAAAGGAATTGTCCCCGCGCTGGAAAGACGTGCTCGGGTTTCATCGGCGTAGCGATGGGCATATGCATCTCGTTCCGAGTCAGGGCGTTTGAAGTAGCCCTCAGACAGATGGCTGTAAGCCTCAATATCTTCGCTCGCAGTTGCCGGGCGATCCACTTTGTTGAGGTGATCCACCCAGTGTCCTAACTCATGCAGGAAAGTCCGATAGAGGACCGTGTTTCGTGACGCTCCGGGGCTCGAGCGGTACGTACCTCTGGCATCGAAGACGTGACCGATCAAACGATCCCGTTCGGCCTGGTCTTGCGGGTCTAGATGCAATCCAAAACGGACCTGTCTGCCACAGTTCCTAGATTCAAGGACGATAGCCGGACCCTGACATAACGGTCGCCCTTGCTCATCAACGAAATCGGCATGATATGCAAGTCGGCCCCAGACACCGCTAATGCCTGCCTGCCTGCTTTCGAGTAGCTTGCCGGAAGCATATGATTCCGAGGTCTTCCCAATCGTTCAATGGAATCAATTTGAATAACGTGCAGATATCGTCGATCGTGCAGGAGTGAACGAAGGTTTTGATTGTGGGCTGCACCAGGAACGCAACTGTGCGTCCGCAGATTTCGCGCCGAATGACAATTCCACCTGGGACACGCTCCCAGAACCTGCTCCAGCAATGACCGTTAGGAATCTTCAGCTTGTTGTTCTGGCCGTGGCCGCTTTTCGCCGTGCCGATGTTCCTGTTGCGCCGGGTTGGATTCCGTCCACTACGCATCGAGTCGTATATTACTTCAATCGAAAGTAAAAAAAGGCCGCGCCCCTTTCGAGTGCGGCTCCAATCATTTCTTCAGCAATCTATTCCAGCACGAAGATATTCTTCTTCGCACAGATCTCCTTCAGGATCTTCGGCCAAACCGTGACCGTCACTTCACCAAGATGCGCCTTGCGAAGCAGCGTCATCATGGTGCGTGCCTGTCCGATGCCGCCGCCGACCGAGAGCGGCAGGTTGCTGTTCACGATTCCCTGGTGATAGGGGAAGTTGAGGAAGTCCATCTGGTTGGTCAGTTCGAGCTGCGTCTTCAAGGTTTCCGCATTCACCCGGATTCCCATCGACGTCAGTTCATGCCGACGATGCGTTACATGGTTCCATACAAGGATGTCGCCGTTCAGTCCATGCGTATCCTTGTGCGTCTCCTTCGACGTGTCGGTGACCCAATCGTCGTAGTCGGCTGCGCGCATCTCGTGCGGATAGCCGTCCTTCAGCTTCCAGCCAATGCCGATGATGAAGATTGCCGGATGCTCTTGCAGTATGGCCGTCTCGCGCTGCTTCCTCGGCAGGTCGGGATACATATCCAGTATCTCTTCGGCATGGAAGAACTCGAGTTTCTCCGGCAGGTTCGGATACTTGTTGTTATTCAACTGCGGGAAGCGGTCTTGCAGGTAGCGTTCGGTCTCCACCAGTACGCCCCAGATGTTGTTGACCACGTTCTTCAGGAAGGCCAGGTTGCGCTGATCTGCCGTGATCACGCGCTCCCAGTCCCACTGGTCCACGTAGCAGGAGTGGTCGTGGTCGAGGAAGTAGTCCTTGCGCACTGCGCGCATGTCCGTGCAGATGCCTTGTCCCGGCATGCATTCGAACTGCTTCAGCGCGACTCTCTTCCACTTGGTCGCTGCCTGCACCACTTGCGCATCCAGCGGATGCACGTTGCGGTCATTATTGATGTGGAACTGAATCGGAGTGCGCGAGCCGTCGCGGTCGAGCATATCGTTCACGCCGCTGTCCACGTCAACGATCAGCGGAACGGTCACCATCATCAGATTAAGTGCCTTGCAAAGGTTGGCCTCGATGAACTGCTTGGCCGCGACGAGCGCTTTTTGCGTGTCGCGTTTATCCAGCAGCGATTTGTAATCATCGGGAAGGATGCGTTCCAGTTCTTCATAGTTACCGATCCCCGGCCCAGCAAGATCAGCAACTTTTGCCGCGATGGACATACGTTGCCTCCATAGGTAGGTGCAGGTAAGGATGGCCTGATGCCCGGCAGAAATTCTTGCGGAACCAGATGCCGCGGTTTCCGCCGGCAGAAGAAGACCCCTACACTTTGTCACTCCGGCAGAAACATGCAGTGACCGCCGTCACCTCGGATGGGTCATTGTCCCGCAACAGGATATGTGCCCGTGCTCTCGCCCTTGCCTTTGCCCTTAAATTACCCATTACCCATTTACCAATGTTTTCCTCCCCCGCTTCCTGTACACTGACTGGTTTCCCCGACTTTCCATGCATTGAGGGCTTTTTGTGGCTGCTGATGTAAATCTCCCTGTCCTTCTGGTTCACGGTGGTGCCTGGGCTATTCCCGACAATATGGTTGACGCACATCTAGCGGGCGTCCGCCAAGCCATGTCCGCTGGCTGGGCAGCTTTCGAAAAGGGCGGCACCGCGCTCGATGCCGTTCAGGAAGCCGTTGCCGCCATGGAGGACGACGATACCTTCGACGCCGGACGCGGCTCTTTCCTCAATCGCGATGGCCGCGTGCAACTCGACGCCCTCATCATGGATGGAGACACACTGCGTGCCGGAGGACTCGGTTGCGTCGAGCGCATCAAGAATCCCGTCCGCGCCGCCCGCGTCATCCTCGAAAAAAGTCCCCACGTGTATTTCGTCGGTGAAGGCGCGGAGCGCTATGCCGAGGAGAACGGCGTCACCCTCTGCAACAACGAAGAGCTTGTCCTCGATCGCGAACTCGCGCGCTGGAAGGGTGCGAAGTCTCAGAAATTCCTGACCGTACCCAGCGAATTCTGCGGGCCTACGTCCTCGCACGACACCGTGGGTGCCGTCGCCGTCGATGCGCACGGGAATATTGCGGCCGCCACATCCACCGGCGGAACGCTCAACAAAGCGCCCGGTCGCGTAGGCGATTCCTCGCTCATCGGTTGCGGTTGTTATGCCGACAATCTGACCGCCGCCTGTTCCACCACCGGATGGGGCGAGCCCATGATGAAGCTCGTCCTCGCCAAGTGGGCCACCGACCGCGTTGGCGACGGCAAGCCTCCTGACATGGCGGCCAGTGAAGCCATCTCTTACCTCGACCGGCGTCTCGGCGGACACGGCGGCATCATCCTCATCGATCGCCAAGGCCGTTTCGGAATCGCCCACAACACCCCGCGTATGGCCTGGGCCGTCAAGACGCGAATCCACGAAAGTGCCGCAATCCTAAAGTAAGCAATCACTTAGCGAGTGTGTCTCCAGATACGCTTTCGCAAAAAAAGTTATTAACATGCTTGCTTCCAGTGCACCGGATGTAATACAACTCCGCTACCCAGAGAGATAGAGGGCGCGCAGTTTTGCGCGTGCAGGATGGCACCTCTTCTCTACGAATCAGCCTGCCCCGGGTGAGGCACTGAGGATCGAAAAAATGATCAGGACAGTTAAGTTGTTGGGAGTGCTCACATTCCTGTGTTTGCTCACGGCTTCTGCCGTGGCCCAAGTGGCATCCGCCGAACTCCACGTTGCCGTGCGAGACGGCAACGGAGCCGTTGTGCGCAACGCCAGCATCGTCGCGCGTAATCAGACGACCAATGTTGAGCGTACACAGACCACTAACACGGACGGGGAATACGCTTTTCGCGCCCTGCCTCCCGGCCATTACGAAGTGACCGTCACCTCTCCGGGATTCGCCAAGGCGATCGCGAAAGACGTTACGTTGACCGTCGGTCAGATCGCAGAATTTCCCATCGCGCTCCAGGTGGCCAGTGTCAGCGAGGTAGTGAATGTCTCCTCGCAGTCCGAGATCGTGGAAACGCAGCGCAGTTCCGCCGCGACCACCATCGACCAGACGCGTATCGATAACCTTCCCACCAACGGTCGCAACTACATCAATTTCGCGCTGACTAACTCGCAGCTCGCGCGTGATACTGCGCCCAGCATCGGCGCCGCACCCACCTCCGGTCTCAACGTCGGCGGACAGCGCGCCCGCAGCAACCAGGTCAACGTCGATGGAATGGACGCGGTGGATAACTCCACCAACGGCATCCGCTCCACCGTCTCCCAGGAAGCCGTGCAGGAATTCCAGCTCCTCACCAACGGCTACGCGGCGGAATACGGACGCGCATCCGGCGGCGTCGTCAACATCATCACCAAGAGCGGCAGCAACGATCTCCACGGAACCGCCTACGGTTTCCTGCGCAATCGCAAGATCCAGGCGGTGAATCCATTCAGCACGATTCCCGATCCTGCCTACACCCGCGTGCAAGCCGGCTTCTCTCTCGGCGGACCTATTAAGAAGGATAGGGATTATTACTTCCTCTCCTTTGAAGAGACGCGCCGTCGCGAAAGCGGATACAGCAGCATAGGCGCCAACAACTTCGGACTCACCGCAGTCGCCGATGTCGGACGCTTCTACGGCTTGCCGACCGGCGCCCTGGTCCTGCCGGTGACGCAGCAACAGGCGGGCATCATTCCCTTGTTGCCGGTCAATTCCAGCACGCAGCGTTATGTGACGCTAACGGCCATTGGCGGATTCGTCGCGCTCAACGGATTCAACCCGCTCTTCCCGTCGGCCTCGAATAAGTATTTCGCCGCCTTCACTTCAGACACCTTGACGCCCATCCCGCTGCCTGCTTCCTTCGCGACCTTGAATTCCTTGAAAGGCAATTTCCCCATCAAGGAGAACACCGGCGTCTGGAGCGCGCGCATCGATCACAAGATCAACAACAATCAACAATTCCTCTTGCGCGGAGGCTTCAGTCCCAGCCAGGTGGATGGCATACAGGTCAACGCGCAAGGCCCGCAAAACTTCGGTCAGAACGCCTACTCGCGTACTTCCCGCCAGGACGTAAAGGACTGGAACATCACCGGCCAGCACGGTTGGACCATCGGCACCAACAAGGTCAATGAACTGCGCTACCAGTTCTCTCGCCGCGGATTGCTTTACAGCTATTCCAACGCGCCCGGTGGACAGAATGTCGCTGTCAATATTCCCGGCATCGCTTTCTTCGGACGCGAACCTTTCAGCTATGTGAAGCGCACCGAAAAGCGCCACCAGGTCACCGACTCTTTCAGCTGGACCAAGGGGCACCACAACATCAAGTTCGGTGGCGACGTCAATTACCTGCCGCTCACCGCCGACTTCACCGTGAACTTCGGTGGCATCTACAACTTCGGCGACATCACCGCCGATCCTTCGCTGCCTAACCTTTCCCCGGTGCAGGCCTACGGTTCCGGCCTGCCGCAGAACTTCATCCAGGGTGTTGGCAATCCGCACGACGAATTCAGCAACAAGACGCTGGGACTCTTCGTGCAGGATTCCTTGCGCATCGCCCACAACCTGACTTTGAACTATGGCGTGCGCTACGACGTCGAGTTCACGCCCACGTTCGCCGCTTCCACGCCCATCTCCGACGCCGCGCAGAAACAGCTTGGGATCACCCAGGGCATTCCGCGCGACTACAACAACTTCGCCCCGCGCGTCGGACTCGCATGGGATCCCTGGAGCGATGGCAAGACGGTCATTCGCGCCAGCTACGGAATCTTCTACGACCATCCGCTGCTCGCCTTGGCCTTCAACTCCGATGTGGCCGACGGCACGCAAGCCCCGCAGATCGTGCTCTTCGGCGGTTCGCCCACCTCCGGCGGCGCTGGTTGCAACATGAATGCGGCCAACACCTTCACCGGAATCCTGAATTGCCCCGGCTTCACCTTCCTCGGCAACCAGCAGCGCTTCAATCCCACGGCCAACACTTCGTCCCTCTGGACCAACCAGAATTTCCTTACCGCAGGCGTTCCGCTTACCATGCTGCCCTTCGGATTCCCGACGGCTAAGAATTTCCAGTACGCCTATTCCAACCAGGCGAACCTTACCCTCGAACACGATTTCGGCGGTAACTTCTCCCTCAGCCTCGGATACAACTTCAATGGCGGACGCCACCTGAACCGCCCCATCAACGCCAACGCCGTTCGCACGGATCTGCTTGTCCGTAACTGGCAACTCGCCATGGCCGATCCGCTCGTTCCGGCGTCGGTGAAGGCGGGCTTCGCCAACGATCCCCGACAGGTCATCACCAGCGGCGTAGTCGGCGGCGTGCCTTACTTCCCGGCGGCAGCGGTCAATTTCTTCCGCCGTTCCGGAATCAACACCACACTGGTTCCTTTCGGCTCGCCAACCTATCTCGCCATCCGCGGCGCATTGAACGCCTTCGGATTGCCCGACATGGGCGTCGTGCCTTTCAGCGATATGCCCGCCAACTACGCCAACGGCAGCTCCGTTTATCACGGACTCACCGTCAATGGGCGCAAGCGTTTCAGCAATCACTACGAGTTCCTGGCGTCCTACACCTGGTCGCATTCCATCGACGATTCCACCGATCTCGAATCGCCGCTCTCCCCCCAGGATAACTACAATCCCAAGGCGGAACGCTCGGCTTCGCTCTTCGACCAGCGACATCGCCTGGTCATCAGCGGCGTCTTCCAGAGCGGCCGTCGAGGTCCCGGTGTCAAGAACCTGTTGATGAGCGACTGGACGCTAGCGCCCATCATTGAGATCGCTTCCGGACGCCCCTTCAACATCATCACCGGCATCGACCAGAATTTCGATTTCGGCACCACCACCGATCGTCCCATGATGGCGAACGGTATCGTGACCAATAGCTGCGGACAAACCTCCGTCGCATCGAGATACTCGCCGACCGGATTCCTCATCCCCGCTTGTTTCAAGGACGGCCAGACCACCGGAAACCTCCCGCGTAACGCCGGAACCCGCCCCTGGAACGAGTTCATCGACCTGCGCGTCGCGCGTCGCATCCATCTCAGCGAACGCATGAAACTCGACGCCATCGCCGACGCTTTCAACATCTTCAACATCAACAACACGGCCGACGTAAACCCGCTCTGGAACCTCGCGGGTCAACCGAGCGCCGCCTTCGATCCGCGCCAGATTCAGGTAGCTCTCCGCCTGACCTGGTAGTTCGCGGTGGTCACCATAGTCTAGAATAGGGGCCCTGCATATGCCTGACGTTGGCATATGTAGGGCTTTTAACTTTGCGTTTGAATCTGCTCTTGCTCTTGCCTTTTGCTCTTGCCCTTGAATCTGCTCTTGCTCTTGCATTGTCTTGCGTGGGCCCGGACGCCTCGTCCGGGCGGGCGAGCGAAGCTCGCCTTGGTGTTGCCCCTGCTGTTGCTCTTGCTTTGCGCCTCGCTGTTGCCTTTACGTTCCCTTCAATTCTTCGAATCCTCTTATTTACCTTGGCCTCTCAACTGCTCTCTCATCAACCGACAACGCGGTTTGGACAACGCGGTTCGGAGGAGTCATCATGTCCATCGCCGGAATCCTAAGCAGCAGCCTTTCTCAACTCGTAAACTCGCAGAGCAAGGTCGCGACGCGGTCGGCCGACTTCAAAATGCTTGGCGAGGACCTGCAATCCGGAAACCTCGCCGCAGCACAGAACGATTTCCTCAGTCTCAGCAAGAATAATTCCGCACCGGCCAAGGCCGCCAGCAGCAACGCGATCGTCGCCTTGAAACAGGCATTCGGAAACTTGCAGACATCGCTCAACAGCGGAGACATCTCCGGAGCCCAGAAAGCATACTCAGACGTACAGCAGGATTTCCAATCGCTCAGTTCGCAGATGCACCGCCGCCACACGCCTCGCCCGGTTGACGATTCGACGATACAAACTTCCGGCACCGCCACCGACCCCGCCAGCAGCGCCGCCGCCCTCATCGACATGCTGGTTGGCATCACCAACTCCAACGCCGCCTCGGCCTACAACAAGACCAACTCCTTCACCGAATTG
This sequence comes from Terriglobales bacterium, assembly GCA_038236965.1. Lineage (GTDB taxonomy): Bacteria > Acidobacteriota > Terriglobia > Terriglobales > Acidobacteriaceae > JBBRZF01. Next base: position 12,976 of record JBBRZF010000086.1, read on the forward strand.
TTAGGCCCATCTCCTCTCAACGCCGCCGCTTGAGATTTGTGTTTGCTGTCGTTGCCGTTACCTAGCCGTTGCTCTTGAACTTGATCTTGCCAGTCTCGAATCGGTGCCCAACCTATGCCTGACGTTGGCATAGGTGGGGCTCTTGACTCTGGTTTTGACTTTGCCTTTGCCTTCGACCTTGCCTCGCGTGGGCCCGGATGCCCTCGTCCGGGCGGGCGAGCATGGCTCGCCTGGGTCTTGCTCTCGACTTTCCTCTTGCCTTCGCCCCGCACATTGCCTTTCAATCATCCAATCACTTATGCCGACCGCACTCAAACAACGCCGTCTCGCCGACCTCGTCTCCATCGGACCCGCCATGTTGCGCGACTTCGAAATGCTCGACGTACACTCCGTCGCTCAACTCGCTCGCGAAGATGCGCAAGACCTTTACGACCGCCTCTGCACCATCACGAAACAACGCCAGGACCCCTGCGTCCTGGATGTGTTCCACTGCGCCATAGCACAAGCCCGCGAACCCGAACTCCCACCCGAAAAATGCGAATGGTGGTACTACAGCCGCCAACGCAAACGCAACACAAAGAAGTAGTTTTCCGATTGCGTTGTTAAGTGGATACTCTCGGCACCCTCCCACCCCAGAGGAGTCATCCCAACCGCAGCGTAGCGAATGGGGCTCTCGGAACAAGGTACCCACCCCAGAGGCGTCATCCCGACCGCAGCGCAGCGAATGGGGCTCTCGGAACAAGGTACCCACCCCAGAGGCGTCATCCCGACCGCAGCGTAGCGAATGGGGCTCTCGGAACAAGGTACCCACCCCAGAGGCGTCATCCCGACCGCAGCGTAGCGAATGGGGCTCTCGGAACA
>JBBRZF010000087.1:0-13776 GCA_038236965.1 Terriglobales bacterium
TATTTCAACCGCGTCGACCTGAAGCCGTACAAACAGGTGGTGTACGACGCGCACGGAAACGTGGCGACCATCGCCGACTACTCCGCTTTTCAGGATTACCAGGGAGTGAATTTCCCCAGCGAGATCAGTATCGAGCGTCCGCAAGAGGAATACCTGATCCGCCTGAAAATCACCAAAATGGCGCTGAATGCGCCGCTGAAGCCCGAGCAGTTCGAATTGCAACAGCCCGCAGGCTCGCAACTGGTGCACCTGGACACGCAGGCCACGACGCAGGCGCAAGGGGACGGAAAGTGATGGGGATTTGGTAATTTGTAATTTGGTAATTTGAAATGCTTACGTCGGCTTCGTGGGTCTTCCGGGGTAGGTTTCAATTTCCCAATTACCAATTACCCAATTACAAATTACCCGCTTACCAATTCTCGTTCCGCGACAATTTCCAGGCACCTAATACTTGGTGCCTCGTCCCCGCACCTGCCCTTCCGTTACAATCAAACTAATGAACAAGATGATTATTGCGAACCTGGTACACCGTCCGTTGCGCTCGATGATCAGCATCGTGGCGATTGCGGTCGAGGTCACGTTGATCCTGTTGATCGTGGGGCTCTCGGTGGGAATCATGAACGATACGGCCGAACGGCAAAAGGGCATTGGCGCGGACGTGATGGTCTCGCCGCCGGGCTCGTCGTTCATCAGCGGCATCACGGGCGCACCGACATCGATCAAATATGCGGACGTCTTCCGCAAACAGCCGCACGTCACGGCCGTGGCTCCCGTCGTCATGCAGGTGAACACCGCCGGCAACGTGGAGATCATCTACGGAATCGACCTGAATCCGAACTCGCCGAACGACTTCAATAAGATCGGCGCTCCCTTCCGTTACCTCGAAGGAGGTCCGTTCACGGGACCGGACGACATGCTGGTGGACGACTATTTTGCCTCGCAGAAGAATGTTCACGCAGGCCAGTCGCTTGAATTGCTGAACCACACCTTCCGCGTCGCTGGAATCGTGGAGCACGGAAAAGGCGCGCGCAAGTTTCTTCCCATCACGACCTTGCAGGACCTTATCGGCGGACAAGGCAAGGCTTCGATGTTCTATGTGAAGCTGGACAATCCGGCGAACGCCAACGCCGTGGTCGCTTCGATGAAGGCCATCCCTGGCATGGAGAAGTTCTCCGTGCGTTCGATGGCGGAATATATGTCGCTGATGACCGTGGGAAATCTGCCGGGCTTCAGCATCTTCATCAACGTCGTCATCGGCGTGTCGGTGATCATCGGCTTCATCGTGATCTTCCAGTCGATGTACACGGCGGTGATGGAGCGCACGCGCGAGATCGGCATCCTGAAGTCGCTGGGCGCGAACAAGCTGTACATCGTGAACGTGATCCTGCGGGAGACGCTGGTGCTGGCCATCGCGGGAATCATCCTCGGAATCCTGCTCAGCATGGCGGCCAAAGCTGGCATCCTGACGAAGTTCCCGCTGCTGCGCGTGCAGATGACGTATCCGTGGGTATTGAGAGCGGCCATCATCGCGATATCTGGCGCAGTGCTGGGCGCGTTGTATCCCGCATTCAAGGCGGCGCAGAAGGATCCGATCGACGCGCTGGCTTACGAATAGATTTGTTTTCTTAGATCAAGGGAAAGGGCGCGGACCATGTCCGCGCCCTTTTTTCATGCGCTGAAGCACCGTTCGGGTATCTTCGCGAATCTCATAACCGCATGAAGGTTGCTCGATATGGTCTCGCGGTTCTTGTGCTGGCGATGGTGTGCGGACTCGCCGCGGCCGAGGATATTGTTCCGGGCAAATTGGTGGAGAAGGTTGAGCCGACGCCCGGCTTCAGCTACGCGCTTTATCTTCCCTCTGGCTACGACTCGAAGAAACTTTGGCCTGTAGTGTTCGTGTTGGACCCGATGGCACGTGGCGGAATTGCGGCCGAGGGATTCGTAGCGGGCGCGGAACGGTACGGATACATCGTCGCGGCGTCGAACGATTCTCGTAATGGGCCGATGCGTTCGGACGCGATCGGCGCGATGTGGGACGACGTCATTCAGCGGTTTTCCGTGGATACGAAGCGCATCTATGCCGCGGGAATGTCGGGTGGCGCACGAGCGGCCATGACGGTCGCAGTGAGTTGCCAGGCATGCGCCGTCGCCGGAGTGATTGCGTGCGCGGCCGGTATTGCCGATGCGAAACACGTGCCGCCGAAGGGATTAATGTTTTATGGCATCGCAGGCGTTTACGACTTCAACTATCCCGAACTGCAACGCACGATGGAGAGGTTGGAGGCCCAGCACCTGACGCATCGCTTTGAAAGCTGGCCGGGTTCGCACGGCTGGGCTCCGGCGTCGGTGCTGGAAGATGCGCTCGGCTGGTTGCGATTGCAGGAGATTATGCGCGGCAGCGTCCCGCGCGATGCCGCGTTTCTGAATACCTTCTTCGAACGCGAGATGGAAAAGGCGCGGCAACTCACGGCGAAGGGGCAACGTTACGAGGCCTACCTGGTTTACAAGCAGGCGGTTGCGGATTTCGCCACGTTGCGAGATATGTCGGAGTTGAAGAAGAAGGTTGAATCGCTGGCGGCGTCGAAGGAGGTGAAAGAGGGCGCGCGCACGGAGCAGCGGTTGATGCAGTGGCAGAGCGAGTATGAGGAACCTGCGCTGCAGGCGATTTCGCAGATTGCCAGTGGTTCACAAATACTCGAGTTCAAAGTGAATGGCGTACAGGCGGCGGAGAACTTGAGGCTGCGGGTTGCGAAAGAGAAAGATGCGGCCCGCGTCACGGCGCTGAAGCGCGCGCTGGGAGCCATCACCATCGGCGCATACGAGGCCGCGCACAGGACGAAGCAAGCGGGCAATCACGCGGGAACTTCCGCGCTGCTCGAAATCGTTATCGCCGCTCAACCTGACGATCCCGATGCGCTTTACAGCGCAGCACGTGAGTATGCCGTTGCAGGGGACAAGAAGAAGGCGTTGCGTACTTTGCGCGAGGCGGTAGAGAAAGGCTTTCGTGATGTGGAACTACTCGCGCACGACAAAGAGCTCGACTCGCTGCGGGGAGATGCCGAGTTCGAGAAGATGGTGGGGTCGGTGAGGCGTTGAAAGGGGTGCACGAAACCCGGGTTGGTGCTTGGTTCCCCGTTTTTGTAGTTTTCTGCTAAAATACGCGAGGTTAATGTTTCCAGTGCCGGAGTCGAGCTGACTTCGCCGATACTGCGGCATGCCTGTCGCGCGTTGACAGGGTGCTCTGGATTGCTGTAACCTTTAATCTTTCGCTGTCCTGCGGTTGCCCGCCTGACGGTCTATCGCTTGCGCATTCTGTGCGAGCGCGGTTCCCTGACGAGTTTCCAGTGGAAGCTTTGTGTGCGGGAGTTTCGTGACCCGGCGGTCCTCAGCGGTTTTTTCTCAATACTGGGAGAGTTTGTAATGTCTACCTATTTCCCCAAGGGGGAAATTGCGCGCAAGTGGTACGTGGTCGATGCAGAGGGGCAAACCCTCGGTCGTCTCGCAACTCGTGTTGCGAACATCCTGAGCGGCAAAGATAATCCCCGCTATACACCCTTCATCGACGTTGGCGATCACGTGATCGTGATCAATGCCGCCAAAGTGAAGCTCACCGGCCTGAAGGCCGAAAGCAAGGTCTATCGCCACTACACCGGCTTCCCTGGCGGACTGCGTGAAGAGGACTATTCGAAACGAATTGTGCGCAAGCCTGAGTTGATCGTGCAGTTGGCGATCAGCGGCATGCTGCCCAAGTCGAAGATGGGCAAGGCAATGGCCAAAAAGCTGAAGGTTTATCGCGACGATAAACACGGCCACGAGGCGCAGAAGCCCGAAGTTCACGTTCCCGCCAAGCGCGCGTAAGCGAAGCTGCGGGAATTCGGCGGTTCGCCGCCGTTTTTGTGGATTGTGGATAAAGATATCTAACTGGAAGGATTTCCGAGGGACGCCAGTAATGGCGTTCTCGAAAGATTCGACATGGCAGAATTAGTTCAATATTACGGTACGGGTCGTCGCAAATCGAGCGTCGCCCGCGTATTCCTTCGCCCTGGTAGCGGGGAGTTCAAGGTCAACGGCAAGCCCCACGAAGTCTACTTTGTGACGGCTGCACAGCGCATTATCTCGAAGCAGGCACTGGTCCTGACCGAGACGACGCAGAGCTTCAACGTGGTCTGCACCTGCTCCGGCGGGGGCGTCACGGCACAAGCTGGCGCCGTGCGCATGGGCATTGCCCGCGCTCTGCAGGAGTTCAACGCTGAACTCCGCCCGAAGATGAAGGCCGAAGGCTTCATGACGCGCGATGCGCGCCAGAAGGAACGTAAGAAGTACGGCCAGAAGGGCGCTCGCAAGCGCTTCCAGTTCAGCAAGCGTTAAGCTTCAGACGCCAGACCTCAGACGTCGGACTCCAGCTTGCTCATGGCATGGGCTGTTGTCTTTCGTCTGGCGTCTGGCGTCTCAATTTACGTGGTTCGCGCGTTTGGTTCCGGCAGCGCGAACGACGGCATGGTCACCCGGAACCAAATTCTTCCCGCACCCGCACCAACGGGGCGGGTCACGGGAATGCAAATCTCGAGCGCTCTGCCCCCAGGCACCGCGGAAGATGCAAACCAATTAGGAGGTTGCGTGGCAAACATCACGATGAAGGAATTGCTCGAAGCAGGCGTTCACTTCGGGCATCAGACCAAACGCTGGAATCCTAAGATGAAGGAATTCATCTTCGGCGAGCGTAATGGGATTTACATCATTGACCTGCAGAAGACGCTGAAGATGTTCAAGGAAGCGTCCAAGTACGTCACGGATATGGCCGCCGAAGGCAAGCTCGTTCTCTTTGTGGGAACCAAGCGCCAGGCGCAAGACGCGATCGCCGAAGAAGCGACGCGCTGTGGAATGTTCTACATCAACCAGCGCTGGTTGGGCGGACTGCTCACCAACTGGATCACCGTGCAGAAGTCGGTAAAGCGCTTGAAAGAACTCGACGAAATGGCCACCGATGGCCGTTACGAGCTGCTGCCGAAGAAGGAAGTGGTAAAGCTTGAGCGCGAGCGCAAGCATCTGCAGGCCAACCTGGCCGGCATCAAGAATCTGAACCGTCTGCCCGACGTGCTTTTCGTCATCGACTCGAACAAGGAACAGATCGCTGTGAAGGAAGCGCGCAAGCTTGGTATCCCGGTAGTTGCCGTAGTGGATACCAATTGCGACCCCAGCGAAGTCGATTACGTTATCCCGGGCAATGATGACGCGCTTCGCGCCATCCGCCTGTTCGCCTCCAAGGTCGCCGATTCGGTGGTCGAGGGCGCGACGGCCATGAACGATAAGCAAGAGGCCGACATCGCTGCCGGCGTTGGCTATGCCGGCTCCGCGTCGGAAGCCGACGTGGAAGCCGCCGAGAAGCCGGAAGCCATGGCTGCCGGCGCGTTGGAAGATGTCAGCATGGAAGACGTTCTTGGCAAGGGTGTCCGCAAGGCTCCCGAAGCGGAGATCGTCGCCGAACCCGAACAGGTCGAAAACCTGTAAATACGCGCCGAACGCGATGTAGCGGGTGCAAAACATGAGACCCGCGCTCGATAGCCGGGCGCGGGTCGATTTTCGTTAGGTCACAAATAATTCATTCTGCGCACAGAGGCGCCCACGCAATAGTCCGAAGAAAGGTTCTTTGAGTATGAGCACTACTATCACTGCGACAATGGTTAAGGAGCTCCGCGAGAAGTCCAGCGCTCCCATGATGGATTGCAAGAATGCCCTGACGGAAGCCAAGGGCGACATGGAGCAGGCGTTCGTTCTGCTTCGCAAAAAGGGAATGGCGACGGCCGCGAAGAAGGCGACTCGCGTGACCTCCGAAGGAACTGTTTCCAGCTACATCCACGCCGCAGGCAAGATCGGCGTGCTGCTCGAAGTGAACTGCGAGAGCGACTTCGTGGCGCGTACGGATGACTTCAAGGGACTGACCCACGACATTTCCATGCACATTGCTGCCGTGGATCCGAAGTTCGTTCGCCGCGAAGATGTGACCGCTGCCGACTTCGAGCGTGAAAAGGACATCTACCGCGCTCAGGCTGCCGCAACCGGCAAGCCGGCTCCGGTGATCGAGAAGATCGTGGAAGGCAAGATGGCGAAGTTCTACGAGGAAGTTTGCCTGCTCGATCAGCCCTTCATCAAGGACCAGACGATCAGCATCCAGCAGCTCATCGCTATCGTGGTAGGCAAACTCGGCGAGAACATCTCGGTGCGCCGCTTCGCCCGCTTCAAGGTCGGCGAAGTTGGCGAGACGGTTGCCGTCTCCAAAGCCTCCGCAGCCGAAGAGGCTGAAGAAGCTGCAAAGTAAGCAGGTTTCACGATTAAATTAGACGGGGCGGACATCCGACAAGGGTGTCCGCTGTAGTTTTGGATTTTGATCCACAAGTAGGCCGCGAACAGGCTAAACGAAGACCGGCGTTGGTGCTTACGGATATTCGTTATAACCGCGCCAGTGGCTTGGCCGTGGTATGTCCGCTCACGAGCATGCGAAAACCTTATCCTTTCGCGCTACCGGTCACAGTTGGCCAGGTAGAGGGAGCCATTCTGGTTGATAACTTGAAGAGCATCGACTGGGTCGGACGCCACGCGGAGTTTCATTCGAAAGCTGCCGCTTCCATCGTCACGAAAGTTCGGCAATACATTGCAGTTCTGCTCTCCATTCGGGAGCCTCGAACCAAAGGATGAACGGGCCAGCTTCATTCCGTTTGTACCTTCGGCAATTTGAAGTTCCACCCCAGAGCTATTTTGTTTCTGCCTTGGTGGCTCCGGCCATACTCCTTATATAGAGCACCAGTTGCCAGCGCTGTCCTTCAGGCAGGGCACTAAAGGACGGCATTCCGCGACGCGAGTTTCCATTCGACATGCGCCAGAAGAGGGCTCCGTCGCTTTCCATTTGCGCGTCCGGCGACGACAAGTCGGGCGCGTTGTTCTTGCGAGGATTTTTCTCGTCGCCATGGCACTGAGCACAGGTGCGCGAGAAGATTTTCTTCCCGCCCATTGCGGCTTCCGGCTTGCCTGCGAGGGGATTCGACTGGGCCGCCGCTTTCGCCGGAACAACCCAGTTGGGGTCGATGGCAGGATTCTGCCGGGGCGCTGACGTCTGCGCCGACGCGAACGCGACCGCGCCTGCGACTACAAAGGCTAGAGTCTTTCCGTTCAATGCTTACCTCCGAATAGCTGGCTGACCTTTTGTCCGAAGCCGTGTATCTCATACGTGTAGCCGACGCGGAGGAGCATGCGCTGGCTGCTCGCCGTGAGTCCGAAGCCGGGCGAGATACGCAGGACCTGCGAATCGCTCAACTGCCAGGAGAGCGCCGGAGCCAGGTAGTGTGATGTGTCCTTTAATCCGAAGCGGTCCCAGTCGCCGAGTCCGCCATAGAGTTCGACTCCGGCGGTGAAGTTTTCGCGGCATAACGTACATTTCTTTCCAGATGCTAACGAAGACAAGGGACGCGAGACACCGAAGGCGTAGCCGAATTCGGTGGGTTCATCGAACTCGGTGAGGTTCTTCTCGAAGATGAAATTCTCGGCGATGTTCCAGCCTTTGGCGTTGCTGGAGAAGATCAGTTTTCCTTCGATCTCTTTTTCGTGTTCGCCATGCTGGTCGCGAATGGCTTCGTCCTGCGCGCCGTCGTAGCCAACGATCTCTTTCTGGATGCGACTGGCTCCGCGGATGTTCTCGAATTCGAAATAGAGGACGGGGTTGATCTTGTGCTCGCCAGAGAAGGGCTTCCAGCGATTCTCCAGCCGATAGCCGGTAAAGACCGTGGCGTCGTGCGGGGCGGAAGCGCCTTCCAGGTAGAGCGACGTGGTCCACCATCCGGTCAGTCCGTATTCCATTTCCAGCAGCGGCGCCCAGTAATTGGGGAGGTCGTGTTTCTGCACGCCGATGGTGGTTTGGGTGGTGATTTCGAGGTTGCCGGGCTCTTCCATGCCGTGTCCGTAGGTGACGAAGTAAGGATTGCTCTGGGCGGGAGAGGAGAGGACGGCTGAGGCCAGCAGTACGAGAATGGCGATAAAGGAACGCATGAATTGACTCCGGGACGAGAGGACGGTTGCCTCTCCGTATTGAAATTGAAAATCAATTTCAATTTCGATACCAAGGATAACCCAGCTTTCCGCCGTGAAGCAAACCTGCCGCTCACCGGCCTCTGTGATGCTGCTCACATCCAAATCCCCGCCCTTTTCCGTAGAGCTCCCGCCTTTCCCTTCCCCTCCCTATTTCGATTACACTGGAGTCATGGCTATGCCCGTTTACAAGCGCATTCTTCTTAAGCTCTCCGGTGAGGCGCTGGCTGCCGGACAGGGGTTCGGGGTCGACAACACGCGAGTGCACGAGATCGCCGCCGAATTGAAAGAGGTCCACGCCCTCGGCATCGAGTTGGCGATCGTTGTCGGAGGAGGCAATTTCTTCCGTGGCGTAGCCGAACAGGCCAAGGAGATGGACCGTGTCTCCGCCGATCACATGGGCATGTTGGCGACGGTGATCAATGCGCTCGCCTTGCAGGACGCTCTGGAAAAACAGGGCTTGCCGACGCGCGTCCTCTCCGCCATCGAGATGAACCAGGTGGCCGAACCGTTTATCCGCCGCCGCGCCATACGCCATCTGGAAAAAGGCCGCGTGGTGGTATTCGCCGCCGGAACCGGCAACCCCTATTTCTCCACCGATACGGCGGCCTCGCTGCGCGCCATGGAGATCAAGGCCGATGTGATCATGAAGGCCACCAAGGTGAACGGCATTTATGACGCCGATCCCGTGCTGGTGAAAGACGCGACGCTGTTCGAACATATCTCGTATTTCGATGTATTGAACAAGGGTCTGCGGGTGATGGACGCGACGGCGATCAGCCTGTGTCGCGAGAACAATCTGCCCATCATCATCTTCAACCTGAATACGCACGGAAATATCCGTCGCGTGGTGCTTGGCGAAAAAGTGGGCTCACTGGTAACGGCATAGTTGCCACCGGACATCGGAAAAAATCTGTTCAGGGTTTATAATCGCTCGTTCTAAACAACACCAGGCAGGCGGAACTTTATGGCTCAGATCAGCATGGCGGCTGTGCCCGCTCTCAAAGAACTTTACCTACAGATCAAGACTCGCATGGATAAAGCTGTCGAGTCCTTCCGGACCCAGATGACGGCGACCCGCACGGGGCGCGCGTCCGTGCACATGCTGGACACCGTGCAGGTGGACTACTACGGGTCCATGATGCCGCTCAACCAGATCGCGCAGGTCCACGCGCCAGAACCGCAACTAATCACCGTGCAACCGTTCGATCCCTCGTCGCTGCCCGCGATCGAAAAGGCGATTCGCACCGGCGACCTCGGACTGAACCCGATGAACGATGGCAAGGTGATCCGCGTGCCCGTTCCGGCGCTGACCGAAGAACGCCGCAAGGACATGGTGAAACATCTTTACAAACTGCTGGAAGAACAGCGCACGGCCGTGCGCAACGTCCGTCGCGATGGCAATGAATCCATCAAGAAGATTATGAAGGACAAGAAGATCACCGAAGACGAAGAGCGCGGCGCGATGGAGCAGATACAGAAGCTGACCGACGAAGAGATTCGGAAGATGGAAGAGATGACCAAGGTAAAAGAAAAAGAAGTGATGCAGGTCTGATCGCTGATCGTTCCGCAAATTCCCGAACGGGCGCCGTGTGCGCCCGTTTTAACGTGGCGAGCAGGTACTTTGGTTTTATCCAACCGGGTTAACTAATTTCATTTTCCCGTTTAATCTATCCGCATGGCGAAAACTGTTATCCACGCCGCGTGTCCGCACGATTGTCCGGACGCGTGCGGCGTGCTTATCACTATCGAAAATAATCGCGCCATCCGCATACAGGGTGATCCGGCGCATCCGGTCACACGCGGATTCCTGTGCGCGAAGGTTGCGAAGTATGTGAGCCGCGTTTATTCGCCAGACCGGATCTTCTATCCCATGAAGCGCATTGCGCCGAAAGGCTCGCCGGGACTGGCCTTCCACGAGGCCTTCACGCGCATCACCTGGGACGAAGCTCTCGCTACCATCGCCGATGACTTCCGCAGCATCTCCGCTGAGTTCGGTCCCGAGGCCATTCTTCCCTACTCTTACGGCGGTACGCTGGGCGCGATTCATGGTTCCACCATGGATCACCGTTTCTTCCACCGCCTGGGCGCATCGCAACTCGACCGGACCATTTGTTCCAGCACGGGAACCGAAGCGCTGCTCAGCGTCAACGGATCGAAGCTCGGCACCGAGCCTGAGCAGTTCCGCCACTCGCGCTACATTATCGCCTGGGGTGCGAACATCCACGGCAACAGCGTCCACCTGTGGCCCTTCCTTGAAGAAGCCCGCCGCAATGGCGCAAAGCTGGTCGTCATCGATCCCTACAAGACGCGAACGGCGCGCTGTGCCGATTGGTATCTGCCCATCAATCCCGGCACGGACGTTGCGCTGGCGCTGGGCATGATGAACGTCATCATCGGCGAAGGCCTGTATGACGCGGAGTATCTCGCGCAACACACCATCGGCTTTGAAGAGCTTCGCAAGCGCGCGAAAGAATATACGCCAGAGCGCGTTGCCGATTGGACGGGGATTTCCGCCGACGACATCCGCCAACTGGCACGCGAATATGCGACCACGCGTCCGGCGGTTATTCGCGTGAACTACGGCGTACAGCGCGCGGAAAACGGCGGTATGGCCGTGCGCGCCATCACTATGCTTCCTTGCGTCACCGGGTCATGGAAGGAAGTTGGCGGAGGTCTGCAGCTTTCCACCAGCGGAGGCTTCCCGCTCGACCGCGAGGCGCTGAAGCGTCCCGACCTGATGAAGGCGTCTCCGCTGGGACGCGCAGCGCGAGTGGTGAATATGAGCGAATTGGGCAAGGCGCTCACCCAACTCGATAAGCCTCCGGTGAAGGCGATGTTTGTCTTCAACTCGAATCCGGCTGCCGTCTGTCCCGACCACGCGACGGTCATCCGCGGACTGAAGCGCGAAGATTTATTTACGGTGGTCCACGAACAATTCCTCACAGACACCTGCGACTACGCCGACATTGTGTTGCCGGCCACCACGTTCTTTGAGCAGAAGGATCTGGTTCCCGCCTACGGACACTACTTCCTGCAAATCTCTCAGCAAGCGGTGGCGCCGCTGGGCGAATCGCGCAGCAACGCCGACCTGTTCCGCGCGTTGGCCGAACGCATGGGATTCACCGAAGCCTGCTTCCGCGACTCTGACGACGACCTCATCGATGCCGCTCTGGGCGGCGGACACAAGTGGCTGGCCGGAATCACCCGCGAGCGACTGGAACGGGAGGGCCATGTCCGCGTGAAGGTCGCCGAAGGAACGACGCCTTTCCTTCCATACGCAAACGGAGGCTTCGGCACCGCGAGCGGCAAAGCGGAACTCTACAGCGCGACGCTGGCGGCCCAGGGATTGGACCCCGTCGTCTCGTTTGTGCCGCCAACCGAATCGCGTCATTCGGAGAACGCGCGGGAGCTCCCGCTCGAGTTCCTTGCCCGCAAGGCAGACAATTTTCTTAACTCCACCTTCTGCAATCTGCCCTCGCATCAGCCACTGGAAGCGGGGCACATGGACATCCTGGAAATGAACGAAGCCGACGCGGAACCGCGCCAGATCGTGGACGGAGACATGATCCGGATATTCAATGGGCGAGGCGAATTGAGGCTGCGCGCAAGAGTCAACGGTAGTGTTCCGCCGGGCGTAGTCAGCGCAAGACTCAACTGGGCCAAGCTTTCACCAGATGGCGTGAACGTCAATCTACTGACTTCTGCCCGGTTGGCGGACATGGGTGGCGGCCCAACTTTCTATTCTGCGCTGGTCGAGGTGGAAAGGGCTAAACCGCGCTGAAAGCGGAGAGCTGGCAAATCCAGCCCGTTGTTGAGGTTTCTTTACGTCTGCCCGTAATCGCTCTGCTTGGTGTTCAGAGCACCAGTCCCTTATAATTGGCGTTTCCGAACTCCAAGTTATTGAGGGTCTTCCCATTACTGGCATTCATCACGTCCAAGCTGTATCTGAGTCCCGCGGTAGATGGCTGCGCCGCTGTGGCGCGACGTTCCTAATCTGCCTCTTCATGCTGGTGACTGCCGGGATGGCGCTTGCCCAGGGCGGCATCGTCGAAGAGATCGTGATACACGGCAACCGGCGTATTCCCGCCGAAACCGTGAAGGCTCGCATGTTTACGCGACCCGCCGATGTTTACGACCAGGCTGGAGTGGAGCGCGACTTCAATTCCTTATGGAACACCGGGTACTTTGATGACCTGCGCATCGAACGCGAAGAGACGCCTAAGGGCTGGCGTCTGCACGTGTACGTCAAGGAAAAACCGACGATCCGCGAGATCAAGTACGAAGGCCTCAGTTCGGTATCGCAGAGCGACCTGCTGGATAAATTCAAGGAACGCAAAGTCGGCCTGACCCAGGAAAGCCAATACGATCCGACGAAAGTAAAAAAGGCCGAAGTCGCTCTGAAAGACATTCTGGCATCGCACGGTCGCCAGTTTGCCACCATACGTACCGAGATCCGTCCCATTCCTCCGGCAGCCGTGAGCATCACCTTCGTCATCAAGGAAGGTCCCAAGGTCAAGGTGGGACGCATCAAGTTCGAAGGCAATAAGAAGGTCAGCAGCCGATATCTGCGTTACGCGATGAAGAACTCGCGCCCTATCGGCATTCCCCACAGCATCTTCCTTGAAAATCTTTTCTCGCGAACCTTTGACGCCACCAAGCTGAGCGAAGACGCCGAACGTATCCGTTTTGCCTACCAGGACAAGGGATACTTCAAGGCCTTGGTCGAGGACCCCAAGACCAAGATCCGCGATACCTCAGGTATCCGTTGGTACTTCCCCATCAAGTCCACTCACGGCAAGGTCGTCGATATCACGGTTTCGGTCGAAGAAGGCGAACGCTACCACATCGAGAAGATCACCTTCAGCGGCAATAAGGCGTTGTCTAATTCCGCGGCCCTGCGCAGAGCTTTCAAGCTGAAGGATGGGGACCTGTTCAATCGCACCGCCATCGGCAAGGGACTGGAAGAGTTGCGCAAGGTATACGGATCGCTGGGCTACATCAACGCTGTTTCCGTGCCCGATATGACCATCAACGAAGAAAAGAAGCTGGTCAGCCTGAACATCGATATCGATGAAGGCAAGCAGTTCTACGTGCGCCGCATCGAATTCCAGGGCAACACTACGACGCGCGACAAGGTCATACGTCGCGAACTCTCCGTGGATGAAGGCCAGGTCTACAACAGCCAGGCGTGGGACTTCAGCTTGATGCGTCTTAACCAGCTCCAGTTCTTCGAAGCCCTGAAGCCGGAAGAAGCGACGGAACGCACTCTCAACGAAAAAGACGGCACCGTCGATCTCACCCTGAAAGTGAAAGAAAAGGGCAAAAACAGCATCGGACTCACCGGCGGCGTCAGCGGATTGGCAGGCTCGTTTATCGGCCTGAATTATGAAACGAACAACTTCCTCGGCATGGGCGAGACGCTCCGCGTGGAAGCCAACGTCGGCAGCCGCGAACGTAACCTGATGTTCGGATTCACCGAACCCTACGTTTTCGATCGTCCCATGCAATTTGGGTTTACGGTCTTCAACCGCAAGTTCACCTATGACCAGTTGAAGGAAGCCTCCATCAGCAGCGGACAGCAGATCAATCTTCCGCAGAGCTACCTGAACACTTATCAGAACTTCTCGCAGTCCTCTACAGGCTTTACCACTTCCCTGTCGTACCCGCTGCCGCACTCGTACAAGCGCGTGGGCATCA
>JBBRZF010000088.1:0-13760 GCA_038236965.1 Terriglobales bacterium
CGAACGGAACTTGATGTTCGGGTTGTGCTTTCCCAATACCTTCGTGATCGCCGCCGTCAAGGTCGTCTTGCCGTGATCGATATGCCCGATCGTTCCAACGTTCACATGCGGTTTAGTACGGTCAAATTTTTCTTTCGCCATAACGTTTTGCCTTAATAGGATCGATAAATTTTTGCAAACTTTTCTCGTGTACTCAGATCCACAGCTTCCAACTGGGTCAGATAAAACTCGCGCATCTGGCCTTGGTCCGGTACTGACAACGCTTCGTACAACGTCCGGGATGACTTCCCCGACTTGCCTGAAACTTCATCCACCTGCTCAAAGACTTTCTTCTCGAGCACTACTTCAAAGTCGCGTATGCGCAGTCCCTTGCTCTCCAGTTTCCTGAGAAAGCGATCTACAAGCTGCGCGGAGAAGACACGCTGCAACACCGAGCGGAGCTGATCGAACGGCTCCTTGTTTTCAACCTCGATGCCTGCCTGCTCATACCCCGATTGCGACATTTTCAATCTGCTCCGAAGAAACAGGCAGACCCACCACGTCGAGCGCGATGGGTTAAATCTAAATTCTGGAGCCGTTGACCGGGATTGAACCGGTGACCTCTCCCTTACCAAGGGAGTGCTCTACCAACTGAGCTACAACGGCCCTGCACAAACAACTACCAATCTCTGGAGCGGGAGACGGGAATCGAACCCGCGACCAACAGCTTGGAAGGCTGAGACTCTACCACTGAGTTACTCCCGCACTGCAAAACCCGTAGAACCCATCCCGCCGGGTCATTTCCCGTCTCTATCGTTTTCCAACTTTGCTTTTGCCCGCTCTTTCCATTCATGAAAAAAGGAAAGCAATGCAAAAGCAGCCATGAGTGCGACCACAAAATCACGCGGACTTATCTGCATGGCTCCGGCGAAGAAACGAATTTTTTCGCCGGTCAAAGTATTCCACGCCAGAACGGCGATCACTACATACGCCGCTAATGCCGGATAAAGACGTTTCATGTCTTCTCGAAATCCTGGTGCACAGGGGAGGATTCGAACCTCCGTAACTCTAAGAGTGGCAGATTTACAGTCTGCTGCCTTTAACCACTCGGCCACCTGTGCACTAACCGAGTCTGTCCTTCTGGACTCCCGGGACAACACAATCAACTTTCAAAGAACCGTCCTGCTGCCACCGGGCGCAGAGACCGAGTTAGCAGAATCCTTTCGCTTGCGCGAACATACTTCCGCCCGAGCCTAACTGCTTGAAAGATCCTGCTGGAGTGCGTTCTCTTGGAAGAGTGGCGCGCTATTGCCGATTCCCTATTGCACGCGGCCGGGAACCTCTGGATCTGACCTGATGCGCTCCGCTTCGGCGTACCAGTAAAACCAATCTGGAGCTGGCGAAGGGACTTGAACCCCCGACCCTCTGATTACAAATCAGATGCTCTACCAGCTGAGCTACGCCAGCAGCGTGTAAAACGCCCGAACTACGGGACAGAGATGAAAGGTTAGCACAACGGAACTTCGCGTGCAACCAGAGCTGACGCTCAAGTTGACCTGCTAGATACCCCTGCAGAACCCCGCCCGCTCCAAAAGCGCTTGAGGACACAAATACTGCTGCACTCGCCACTTCCCGCCAATTTTGCCTTTAAAGGAAAATCCTGCGAAGAGTGCGGAATGTTATGATGCGGCTCCACGAATGATTCTACTCAAAAAGCGAGCGACTGGCTACGGCTGCAGGCGTATTTTTGAAGCTAGGCGAGTCTTCCCATCATGAAACGTAGAACTCGAAACCTTCTCATCGCACTTTTCGTCCTCATCGTCGTCGGCGCGGTGGCGATTGCGGTTGCGCTACGACGTCGCGAAGCCCCAGAGCCCGCAAGATTGCTGCCCGAGTCGGATGCGGTCGTGTATCTCAACATACGAACCGTTCGGCGACTCACATCTTTTGGCGACAAGCAGGCAAAGCCACGCGAGCCGGAGTACGAACAATTCGTAAAGGAAACCGGCTTCCAATTCGAGCGCGACCTGGACGAGGCGGCGTTCGCCATACACGCAGCCAACACTCCCACGAACCAAGCTGCGGAAACGCGCTACTCGGAAATTCTGATCGGACGTTTTGATGCGCAGAAGGCGGCCAGCTATTTGCACAAGATCAGCCCAACGAGCGAACGATATCGCGAGGTTGAGATATTCAATATCCCGGTGGAAACGCGGATCGTTCGAGTGGCGCTGGTGGGCATGGACACGGTCGCCATTTCCAACACCGACAGCACCGATGTGATTCACGGCATGATCGACCGCTACAAGCAGTTGGCGTTGCCGTTCGGCGGTCCAAGCCTGGTGAAGGAACACTATCGCGAAGTTCCCTTCGCGAGCCTAGTGTGGGCGATCGCGCGGATTCCGGAACAATCCAGCGATCCGCGTCATTCGCGCTCTCTGACGCTGCCTGGCGGATTCGATATTTTTGTCCCGCAGAAATCAGTGTTGGTCGCATCGGCCCGTTATGCGGGATCGATCCACACCAAAGCCGACCTGATCACGCAGAACGAACAGGACGCAGCAAAGTTCAGCGAACAGGCGGGAACATTCCTCGATATCTTCCGCGCGCTGGAAGGCAGTACACCGACTTCCGGCACAGACCCTGACGTGAAAGCCGTATTCGACAGTCTGAAAGTGGAACAGGCAGGCACGAAGGCGACCGTCAGCGCGACCATTCCGGTGGGCTTTTTCAAGAAGCTGTTGAACGATCCGCCCATCGATATGGGCTCGCAGCCGCAACCCGCGCCTCCTGCTGCGCCGGAGAAGAAAGCGGAACCTAAGAAGAAAGCGGGACGGAAGAAATAATCATTCGCGCCTGGCTCTGAAACGAAACGACCGCCTGAATGGGCGGTCGTTTTTACGTGAGTTCAGAAGTTGTACTTAGCTGCCGGCGGAGAAATGGGCAGCGTGTGCGACAGTGGTGCGCAGATATTTGTAGGGATTCACCGGCGTCTCATGAATGCGTACTTCGTAGTGCAGGTGCGGCGAGGTGACTCGTCCGCTGGCGCCCACGTATCCGATGACTTGTCCGCGGCGAACCTTCTGTCCGGCAACGACGGCGAATGCCGACATGTGGCCGTAGCGCGTGGTCAATCCGTTTCCGTGATTGACTTTCACCATGCGCCCGTAGCCGCTCATGAAGTCGGCAAATTCAACGGTTCCGTCGGCAGGAGCGACGATAGGTGTGCCATAGGCGATGGAGATATCGACGCCGCTATGAAACGCGCCTTCTCCATTGAAGGGGTCTATGCGCTCGCCGAAAGAGCTGGTCACATGTCCTTCGACGGGCCAGAGAGTAGGCGCCGTGGAGGCGCGAACCCAATCGGAGAGACTTGCGGAACGCTCCATCCCGTTCCCGATGCCGGCCGTGGCTACACCGCTGATGGCGGAAGAGCGTAGCGCATAAAGCTGGTCGAGCGAAACCTTGACCTGGTCGTTGCGAACCTCGGAAGCCGAGGGAGTCAACTTGCTATCGGTCTTTAAACCGTAGAGAGCAGTGACTTCACCCGCGATGGAACCGAGCGACGCAACCTGTATATCTTTTTCTTTCGAGACCTGTTCCAGCGCCGAGTAGCTCTTCTTCAACTGTTCTTTTTCGGTGCGGAGTTCATTGAAGCGCGCAACCTTCATAAGCATGCGCGTGTAAGAGCCTGCCATACCGGTGATAGAGAACATTCCGATGAGTGCGCCAGCAATGAAGACGTAAAGGTAATGGATTGGAATCGGGATTTTGCGCAATTGCCCTTCTGCATCACGAGCGACGAGAAGTAAGTAGAAGCGTTTGCGCAAAACGTTTGATCTCCAGTGAAATTCAATCACCGTACTTGCTCAGCACCGATGGGCGCTTGGGTGATCGGTCGGCCAGATAGGGAACCGCGCGACGGCGGGTCGATACGAGAGCGATGGATCGTCAGCCCTGCTCAATATTCTGGCCCGCACATACCAACTTCGACGCCTCCAACCTTAACAAAGCAGCTTCCGGAGTGTCAATCAGTTAGGCATCGTAGGAAGAGGTACGTACGTGCCGCGAGAGACTGGACCGCATACGCGAACGGAGGTGGGAATCTGGAGCATGGAGAACGGACCTTTGACTATGCTACTACCTGGATTAATCCGTAAGCTGCTAGAACTAAGTGGCTTGTATTTCCTTGACCGGCGATTTGGCAAGACTGCTAGTGGCGCGAATTCGCGCGAGGACGAGGGTTCGCGTACACTGTTGAGGCTTTGCCACTACCAGAGAAACAACTCATCTCTCGAATTCGTAAGTCGTCTGCGGGCGCCGGTAAGTCAGCGTCTGGCAATGCTGTTGGACGCACTTCGTCTGCGGCGCGATTACTCAAGGGCATAGGGGACGACTGCGCGGTGTTGCGATTGCCCGCCGGCTTTGACACCCTGGTCACCACCGACTTCACACTGGAAGGCGTTCACTTCCGCCGCGAATGGCATCCCGCCGATGCGGTAGGCCATCGCTGCCTGACGCGCGGGTTGAGCGACATTGCGTCGATGGGCGGCGAGCCCGTAGCGGCCTTCCTGTCGCTGGCGGTTCCGGCGGAGATGGAACAGCGCTGGATCGACGATTTCTTCGTCGGGCTGCACGCGCTGGCCGAGACTTTTAAAATCCCCCTGGCGGGTGGAGATATTGCGCAATCGCCGCGCGGCATCATGGCCGACATCACGGTGATGGGCGCGGTCCCGAAGGGACAAGCCATCTACCGCTCGGGCGCGAAAGACGGCGACCGCATCTTTGTGACCGGCGAGTTGGGCGGGCCAGTGGCACTGTTGAAGCAGATGTTCGAAGATCCGGAAAAGAAGTTTCGCGCGAAGTCTTATCCCGCTCATTTCTATCCGACGCCGCAGGTTGTGGTGGCGCGGTATCTGCGCGAGCGCGAACTGGCAACATCGATGATCGACATCAGCGACGGTCTCTCGACCGACCTGGCTCACATCTGCGAAGAGAGCGGAGTAGGCGCAATCGTGAATCGTACGGCGATTCCGAGGGCGAGCGTTGGCCGACACGAAGTTCCGTTAAAAGATGCGCTGCACGGCGGCGATGAATATCAGTTGCTGTTCACCTGTCCTCAGGGAAAGCGCGTGCCGAAAGTGATAGCCGGAGTGGCGGTGACGCACATCGGCTACATCACGCCGGACAAGGGCGAAGTGATGCTGCAGGAAGAAGGCGGCTATCCGACGGAGTTGGTTGCCGGCGGATGGGAGCACTTCACCGACAAGACACCGGGGAAGAGGAAGAAAAAATAGGTTTCAGAGGTTACGAAGGTTACAAAGGTCAAAAAGGCAAGAGGCACCAAACGCGTGGTGAAATAAGAGTGCGGGAAGGATCGGTCTGCAAGTTGTTGATTATGAGGCGGTTAGGCGAAGTGCGGCGGCAAGCTATTGAGGACATAGGAGTTAATTGGCAAATTCCAGAAAACAATGGAGTTAGGCGGCGTATTTCGGGATTTTTGAGAGTGGGTAGATGCAGTTGGGAGCGGGATAGTTGCGGTTAAAGTTGGGATATATGCGGGGTTAGTTCGGGGATGGGTGATGTCGTTTGGCTGCGGGATAGTTCTGTTTGGCTCTTCGTTTGATCGGTTGGGAGACGGATAAGGGCGGTTTGGCTCTTCGATAGAACGGGTGATTTGGTGAAAAACGGGCTGAATCGAGGAAAGAAAGCTGCTGGAAGTGCTGTAAAGATTCGTTGTGGGATGTTGTTTTGATGAAGAAAGCTGGATGCGGAAGCGGAGAGCACAAGGCCGTGGGAACTGGATTGAGGAATCCCAGGTTAACGCCGCAAAGGCGCGGCGCGAGCCCGGGGCACCCTGCGTCCGGCCGACGCGAGAGTCAAAGTCAAAAGCCCTCCCTATGCCAACGTCAGGCATAGGGAGGGCATTGTCAGGATGAGTCTTGATATGTGGGGCCGCTTGTAACAACTGAAGGTCACAACCCTTCGGCAGTTACCTGACGATCAGCGGTCTCATCATGTCGTGCTCTTCGTGTTCCAGAATGTGGCAATGCCACACGTATTCGGCGCCGTCAATGCCAAAGTCGCTGGCCAGGCGCGGACTGTTCGGCACCGGGAAAGGCACGCCAGGAACGCTGAACTTCATAATGACCCGCGTCACCGTGCCAGGATTCATGCGGACCGTTTCTTTCCAGCCCCGTTCGTTAGGGTCCGGATCGACAAATTCCGAGGTCGGCGAGAAGCTAATGTTGGCAATATCGGTGTCATCAAATTCGGCGCGACCGATGACCTGCACGTTTACCAAGTGGAAGTGCATGGGGTGGGTGTCGCCGGTTGTGTTGTAAATATCCCAAACTTGCGTTTCGCCCCGGTTGACGATTTCAGTGGGACGATCCATGAAGTTGCGGGCATAGCTATCGGTATAGAGTTTCTGATCGTCGCCTATTCGCTGAATGAGTCGCCCGTATCCGTCAAAGTCTTCGTTGAGCGTCTTGTTCTTGAAGGTTACGTTGGATTCGTCCGGATCGAGATCGTTCTCGCCGTAGGGAATATGCGAGTTGGCATATGCGATCGGCAACTGCGTGCTGAGAGCGTTGATGGTGCTGTTGGCGGTGTAGGGGTCAGCGGAGCCCTGGCGGGCAACCACACGGATCTGCATCAAGGTGCGAGTGTTCGGTCCCCTGCCGGGCAGCGTCTTGGGAGCACCGCCTACCTCGGCTTCGTCGGTATTGCCGGTAAAATAATCGGTACGTTCTTCTCCTCCAGGGAATGGGGCAGGAGCGTCGTTGTAAACGATGAGGCGGTCTCCGGGTTGGCAACTGGAGAAATCGATGATGATATCGGCGCGTTCCGCAGGTGCCAGCAGGAGGTTCTTTGGGCCGCTCGGTTCCACTCCGCCATCAGCGTCGCGCGGCATAAGGACCGGCGGATTGTTGAGAACCACCGGGGCAGGCAGAAGTCCGCCTTCATTACCGATCTGGATAAACGCTGGTCCGGCTTTGGAGAAACTGGGCTCCCCGGCGTTCAAAGAATCTTCATAGTAGAGGTTCAAATTGAAAAAGCGAGCCTGCGAGCCATTGAGCATCAGGAAGCGATAACGTCTGGGCTCCACTTCCAAATAAGGATAGGCTTCTCCGTTGATGACCGGAGTGTCGGCGAAAAACTCCGGCACACACGAAGGAACTTGCGGCGCCCCTTTAGCCGCAAACCCATCCGACGGCGTACCGAGGCCCCATCTGCCGCTGGCGTTTTCTGTGCTTTCGTAACGCGAGGGATACCAGAGGTCACCGGCGCGCCCGAAATCGTTAGTTACCTTTCTGAAACTCTTGTCTTGCAAGATAAGCGGGATGGTATGGGCGAGGGACGGAACCAACGGCGCGTTGCCGCTGGTCAGCGCATCCATAACCGGATCGGTCAGCAGGTATGCCGACGCGAGCCCGGCATAGGCATTGAGACGCGTGATCCCCATAGCGTGATCGTGATACCAAAGAAGTCTCGCACTCTGTCCGTTTGGATAATAGTGCTGAGCCACACCCGGTTTGCCATCCACTCCATTAAGGAACAAGGGACCTGCGGAACCATCGGTTGCGCCCGTCTTCCCCTTCGGCGAGTACCAGGAAAGAGGATTTCCATCCATCGTCCAGGGAACATAACCCCCATGCAAATGGATCGCAATTCGGTTGAACGCCGCACCGTGGTCGGCGCCCTCCAACCCGGTATCTACCGCAAGAAGCGGCTTTGCAGGAAGGGCGTTCTGCATCTGGAGAATCACGGGGCGGTCACGCTGGGCCACGACAATGGGGCCAAGGTAGGCGGATTTGCGGGTCGTGAGGTCTTGGTATCCCCAAAGCCTGGTTGCATTCGGGAGGTCGGGATGCATGTGCTGTTCATATTGCACTGCGGCCATTTGGTAGAAATCGGCAAAGGGGAACACCGTCTTATTTGCGCTGGCAACCGGAATTCCGCTGCCTCCCAATCCCGGCAATGGCGAGATGAATTTGCGCAGTATCGGGCTTTGAGAAAATGGTTCCGAAATAATGATGTTGCCAGTAGAACCAGTAGTTTCGGCAGCAGGGGCGACGAGTCCATTACCGCAACTTGAAAGCGTGAGTCCGGCACCGGCCAACGCGGCTGCCTTAAGAAATTCCCTACGATCAGGTTTCATGTTTGCTTCTCACTAGAGATTTAACGCAGTTATCCCTGCGAAAGGTGCAGTGAACGTACTTCTGGAAGAGCGTCGCGGCAGACTATAGCAGAGACTCAGTTCTTTAGATAACCCACTTAGGTGCTGCGTGAGTCTCTGCCTGCGGACGGGTTGAGTCGGGCATGTTTTAGCAAGCCAGGGAGTGGCCCAAATTCCGCCGAATCATTGAACTGGACTAGGTATCTGCTCAGCTTCCTTACTTCTTTTTGGCTGCCCGTTGAGCGAGTGCGGCGGAGTTGGCCGCCACGGCGGAGCGGATGAGTTGCTTGAAGGTCGTTGATCTTCTCCCCTTCGCGGAGGTCGATGGCACGGCGCGTGTTCCCGTCCAGACTGGAATTGAAGAGCTTTTTGGGGTCATTGATGGCGGCTCCGCGAGCAAAGGTAAGCTTCACTATTTGCTTGTACGATTCCCCTGTGCAGATTCTGGTTGCTACTCAGAACTCTTTTGGCAATCGCCGCAAGGAGGTGAAGGAGCTGAGAGAAAGTCAAAAGCAACGGCAACGGCAAGAGCTTAGGCGAGCGTTGCTCGCCCGCCACGGACGAGGCGTCCGGGCCCACGAAAAGCAAAAGCAACGGCAAGAGCTTAGGCGAGCGTTGCTCGCCCGCCACGGACGAGGCGTCCGGGCCCACGCGAAGCAACCGCAACGGCAAGAGCAGAGGCCGGGCCGCTGGCTGGTCTATTGACCTTTGGGGTGCGAAGAGGTGTGGCGGGGGAGCGGAATCGGGATAGAGTATGGCTATGCTTCTTAGTCGAATCGCAACCGTCGTGATGAGCCTTTTACTTGGCGTGGGCACTCTTGCCGGACAGGCTGCACCGGCGGTGGCGCCGATGCCGGCACCCACTCCGGTCGTCGATTCCGCCGAGATAAAGGAAGTGGTGGAGCGTGAGTTTGGCCAGGGCTTCACGATCGACACGAGTTCTGCTGTCATCTATGGCGACTTTGACGGAGACGGCGTGCCGGACCTGGCGCTGGTTGCCGAGGGGAAGAATCCGCTGACGTCGGCCGTGGAATTCGACTTCAAGGTCATCGATCCCTATAACGCGTTCTACGGTTACGGCGACCCGAAGGTAACGATGACGTTCGGCACCGATATTGGCAAGCCGCACTATGTGCTGGTTTTGCATAGCTGGCAAGAGACGACGGCGAAGCCCAAATTCGTGGTGGTGAATCTGCCGTTCGAACACATCGAGATAACGCATACGTACGTGAAGATCAAGAAACTGCGGGTAAAGATCGCGGCCATCTCGGCACAGGAAGCGGGCGGCATTACGTCGATGATTTATTGGGACGGCAAGAAATATAAGTGGCAGGTGACGGGGTCAGTGAACTGAGAAGCTGACAGCTATCAGCCGTGAGCTGTCAGTTAGAAACAGAGCAAAAGTCAGAAGCGCCCTAGCCGCGCGTTCTTGCAGCGAGCGGGATACCTTCTTTCGCCAGGTACGCAAATTGAGTGCTTGCGCAGTATGTTTTCCCAGCCGTGGCTCGTCCTTCTATAATCCCTTGCATGAATCTTGAGCAGAAATTGGCTGAACTGAAGCGTCGCGACTCGCTGGCAGAAGGCGGCGGCGGGGAAGAGCGTCGCGCGCGCGAACATAAACTGGGAAAAATGACGGCGCGTGAGCGCGTGGAATTTTTGCTGGACGAAGGCACGTTCGAAGAGACCGACAAACTGGTGACGCATCGCTGCACGGATTTTGGGATGGAAGAGCAGCAGTTTTACGGCGATGGATTCGTGACCGGGTATGGACGCGTGGAGGGACGACTGGTGTTCGTCTTCGCGCAGGACTTCACCGTGTTTGGCGGATCGCTTTCGGAGACGAACGCGGCGAAGATCTGCAAAGTCATGGACCTGGCGATGAAGGTGGGGGCGCCCGTGATCGGGTTGAACGATTCGGGCGGCGCGCGCATACAGGAAGGCGTGAAGTCGCTGGCGGGCTATGCGGATATTTTTCTGCGCAACACGCTGAGTTCGGGAGTGGTGCCGCAGATTTCCGCCATCATGGGACCCTGCGCGGGCGGCGCGGTTTATTCTCCGGCGATAACGGACTTCATCCTAATGGTGGACAAGACGAGCTACATGTTCATCACGGGGCCGGACGTCATCAAGTCGGTGACGCACGAGGAAGTCAGCAAGGAAGAGCTGGGCGGCGCGATGACGCACAACTCGGTGAGCGGCGTGGCCCATTTTCTGGCGCACGATGATGCCGAGTGTCTCTCGATGATCCGCGAGCTGCTGAGCTTTATTCCGTCGAACAATGTGGACGACCCGCTGCGGAAAGTTTGCACGGACCCCATCGACCGCGCGGATGAGCAACTGGACACGATCGTTCCCGTGGAATCGAACAAGCCATACGACATCAAGGACGTGATTACCCGGGTGGTGGACGACGCGTATTTCTTCGAAGTGCATGAACACTTTGCGAAGAACATCGTGATCGGATTTGCGCGTCTGAATGGGCGTCCGGTGGGCATCGTGGCGAACCAGCCTTCGATACTGGCGGGGGTGCTGGACATCAATTCGAGCATCAAGGGCGCGCGCTTCGTGCGCTTCTGCGACTGCTTCAATATTCCGCTGGTGACGTTTGAAGATGTGCCGGGCTTCCTGCCAGGAGTGCAGCAGGAACACAACGGCATCATTACGCATGGCGCGAAGTTGCTGTATGCGTTCGCGGAGGCAACGGTGCCGAAGCTGACGGTGATCACGAGGAAGGCTTACGGCGGCGCGTACTGCGTTATGTCGTCGAAGCATATTCGCTCGGACGTGAACTACGCCTGGCCGACGGCGGAGATTGCCGTGATGGGTCCGGAAGGCGCGGTGAACATCGTCTACAAGAGAGAACTGGATAAGGCGGCGAAGGAGACGGACGGTTCTGCCGACGGGATCGCCAAGGCGCGGGCGGAGAAGGTCGAGGAATTTCGCGACAGGTTTGCGAATCCGTATGTGGCCGCAGAGCGAGGATACGTGGATGCCGTGATACGTCCGCGCGATACGCGAAGAAAACTTATCCAGGCGTTGGAGATGCTGGATACGAAGCGGGACAAGAATCCGCCGAAGAAGCATGGGAATATACCGCTGTAGAGAGTTGGGAGTTGGGAGTAGGGGGTAGGGAGTGCAAGATCAAGAGCGAAAGTGAGGAGGTCGGCCATAGGGCTGGCCTTTTTGCTTTAGGCTTAGGGAATGCATCGAGTGAGTGAAGCGCGGTTTGTGGAGTTGGTGGCGGAGGCGGTGGATTCGTTGCCGCAGGAATTTCGTATGCGGATGAAGAACGTGGCCGTGCTGGTGGAAGATCATCCGGCGGAAAAACCTAAGCCGGGGACGCTGATCCTTGGGCATTTCATCGGCACTCCGGCGACACAGAAGAGCGTGTTCAATCTTCCGGCGATGCCTGACCGGGTTGTACTGTATCAGAAGAACATCGAGACCGTTTGCCACAGCGAGGCTGAGCTGCAACAGCAGATTCGGCTGACGGTGATTCACGAGGTGGGGCACTTCTTCGGGCTGAGCGAGGATGAGTTGAGGCATGTGTAGAGATTGGTAAGTGAGCAATTTGTAATTGGGTAATTGAAGGCCACGGCTAGAGTCGTCGTCTTTTTGTTGGGGTGGAATCCCAGGTTAGCGCCAAAAGCGGTGCGAATCTGGGGCACCGAGCGCAAGTCGGGGAATGATTGCGCCAGTCGCGTACCGGCGGCTTCAGATTTCGTGGCCGGCATTGCGCAGGGCGACTTTTGCTTGTTCCAGGCAATCGGTTTTGACGAGTATGTAATCGGTATCGAAGGTGGAGACGGCGAAGATGCAGATTCCGGCGCGAGCCAAGGGGCGGAGGCAGGCATCGAGCACGCCACTGAGTTCGAAGGAGATGGGACCCTCGATTTGCAGACAGGCCCAATCGTGTTCGGCGGGAACGGTCGGGGGCAAGTAATCGGCGCTGCACACGATGGAGAGTTCGTGAGGCGTGTGATTGATGGAGAAAAATTCGCTGGCCAAAGCCCAGTCGGGAACCGGGTCGTTGGGGCCGAGGCGGCAGATGCTGTAGGGACCTTCCATCACATGGAAACAAAGATGGTGTTCGCGTGAAGTGCTAACGCTTGCCAACTGCGGCCTCCTGGGAAAGAGATTTGCGAAGCGCGGCGCGCGCGAGCAATCGCGTGGAATCAAGCGTGGGCAGCGGGGAACTCTCTGGTGTTACGAGCAGGGGAATTTCCGTGCAGCCGAGAATGACGGCGTCGCAGCCTTCGGCCTTGAGGCGATCGATGACCGTGCGAAAGACGCCAAGCGACTCGGAGCGGAAGATCCCGTTCACGAGTTCATCGAAAATGATCTGGTTGATGCGTTCGCGGTCGAGCGGCGAAGGCGTAAGGAATTCGAATCCGTTACGCGCCAGGATTTCGGGATAGACGGGGCCTTCCATCGTGTACTTGGTACCGGTGATGGCGAGGCGATGGAATCCGCGGGCCTTCGCTTCGGCGGCGACTTCTTCCACGATGTGCAGCCAGGGCAGCGGGGAGTTTTCGGCGACCCGCTGGAAGGCGCGGTGGATGGTGTTGTCGGGCGTGATAAGGAAATCGGCGCCGGACTTTTCGAGTTTGGCGGCCGAGGAGAGCATGAGGTCGGCTACGCCGTCCCAGTCATCGCGATAGATGCACTCCATGTATTGGCTGAGCGGGTGGGTGTGCATGGAAATTTCCGGATGTGCGTGGCGTCCCATGAGAGCGGGAGCCTCCGCGCAGATGGTTCGATAACAGAGCGCTGCACCTTCGGCACTGCATCCGACGATTCCGATATGTAAGGACATAGGCGATTGCGAATTGCGAATTGCGTATTGAGAACCTTAGTCGCAAAAACATGAATGAACGGGTAAAGGCGAGGGCCAATAGTAGGTACCATGTTTTCGGTAAGGGTTTATTTAAACAGATGTAAGGGGTGTTGTGGAGCTAAAGAGGGCTAGGAACTCTCGTTTTTTTTCTTCGGGTAAGAACGATGCGCGGAAGGAGTTTTTTGCAATCTCGGTAAGTTGTTCGTCGCTGAATCCATAGGCATTCTGGGCGCGTTGATATTCGCGGGCTAGCGTGGTTCCGAACATCGATGGGTCATCGGTATTAAGTGTGACTAGGGCCCCGTCGCGCACGTAGCGCTTCACGGGATGATTCTCGATTGCGAGACAGCACCCGGTACGCACGTTGCTGGAGATGCAGATCTCAAGCGGAACTTGTTTTGCGATGAGAATCTGCATGAGTTCCTCATCTTGATGAGCGTGGAGGGCGTGGCCGATGCGTTCGGCGTGAAGCACATCGAGCGCGGCGCGAATGGACTGCGGGCCCACGGTTTCTCCGGCGTGGGCGGTGAGGCGGAGGCCATTCTCGGCGGCGTAGGCGTACACCTCGTCGAAGAGTTCGGGGCCGGCCTGGCGTTCGTCGCCACCGATGCCGATGCCGACTACGTTGCGTTCGCGGAACTGCACGGCCTTCTGGACCACCTTGTGTCCTTCGACGGGACCGAAGTGGCGGACGGCGTCGAAGATCCAAAGTAGAGAGACGCCGAAGTCGCGCTCACCGCGGAGGCGTCCGCGTTCCATACC
>JBBRZF010000089.1:0-13728 GCA_038236965.1 Terriglobales bacterium
CGGAAAATGGCTGCCCCGCGACCACGCTCTCGAACCGTCCCGGCACGCGCTTCATCGCCGCGATTCCCCGCGCAACTTCGCCCAGGCTGATTCCCCTCGCTACGCCGGCGGCCGACGCCGCAAGCACGTTGTAAACATTCACCCGCCCGATCAGCGGCGAGAACATCTCCACCTCGCCCGACGGAGTCACCAGCACAAACCGGTTTCCCGCCGCGCTCATCTCCAGTGCGCGCGCGTGTATATCGCCCTTCTCCATGCCATAGGTCAGCACTTCCGAACCTTGTTTGGCGGAGAACTTCACCAGTTCGCGCCCATATTCATCATCCGTATTCAGCACGGAGACGCGAGGCGCAGACGTGCCGCAGCCTGAGAACATTATCTTCTTCGCCGCAAAATATTCCTCGAACGTGCCGTGGAAATCCAGATGGTCGCGCGTCAGGTTCGAGAACATCGCCACATCGAACGGAACGCCGTACACCCTCTCCTGCGCCAGCGCGTGCGAGGAAACTTCCATCACCGTTTCCGTCGCGCCATCGCCCAGTGCGCGCCCGAACATCTGGTTCAGCTCCAGCGCTTCCGGCGTCGTATGCGGAGCCGCCAACACCTGTCCCGCGACGTGATATTCCACGGTGCCCACGAGCGCGCTCTTTCGCCCTGCGGCCTTGAAAATCGATTCCACGATGAACGTCGTCGTGGTCTTCCCGTTCGTTCCGGTAATCCCGGTTACCGCCAGTCTTTCCGCCGGACGCCTATAGAAATTCGCGCTCAACCGCGCCAGCGCACGACGCCCATGCGGAACCTGCACCCAGGCCACATCCGCGCGAGGCCGCTCCGTAGCCGAATCCGTCACCACCGCCACCGCGCCCTTTAAGATGGCCTGGTCGATATACCGGTTGCCGTCGGTCGAGTCGCCCTTCATGGCGACAAACGCGTACCCCGGCTTCACCCGGCGCGAGTCGTAGTCCAAACCCGTCACCACCGGATCGCCACCGCTGCGCGACAAAAATTCCGCACCATCGATCAAAACATGGAAGTTCATTCAGCCCGAATTATAGCGATGAAAAGGCATTCCGCCGATGAGCGGAATGCCCTAAGACAACAGAAAATTTCATTTTGAATCGGGTAATTGCGAATTGCGAATCGAAAACCGCTTTTCGAGCCATCGCTCTAAGGTTTCAGACTCGACCTTGACCTTGGGTTTCGGGTTCAGATTCGCATTTCGCACTTCGCAATTCGCACTGTTCGCGCCCTGCGCGAACTACTCCCACTCAATCGTTCCCGGCGGCTTCGACGTAATGTCGTACACCACGCGATTGATTCCCGGAATCTCGTTCACGATGCGGTTGGAAATCGTCTTGATGACCTCCCACGGCAACTCCACGATATCCGCCGTCATGCCGTCTTCCGAATTCACTGCGCGGATGGCGCACGTGTAGGCATACGTCCGCTGATCACCCATCACGCCCACCGACATCACCGGCAGCAGCACGGCAAACGATTGCCATATTTTCTCGTAAAGTCCTGCGCGCTTGATCTCCGTGACCACGATGTCGTCAGCCTCTTGCAGCAGCGCGATGCGTTCCGGCGTCACTTCGCCCAGGATGCGCACCGCCAGTCCCGGCCCCGGAAACGGCTGCCGTTGCAGCATATCTTCCGGCATCCCCAGGTCGCGCCCAATGCGGCGGACTTCGTCTTTGAAGAGGTCTTTCAGCGGCTCCACCAGTTTCAACTTCATCTTGTCCGGCAGCCCGCCCACGTTGTGATGGCTCTTGATCGTCTGCGAAGGGCCGCGCACCGAGCGCGATTCGATCACGTCCGGATACAGCGTTCCCTGCACCAGCCAATCCACATGCCCAATCTGCTGCTCGATGCGGTGCGCCTCCACGTCGAAGACTTCGATGAACTCGCGCCCGATGATCTTCCGCTTTGTCTCCGGATCGCTCACGCCCGCCAGTTTGCTCAGGAAGCGTTCTTTCGCATCCACCGCGTCGATGTTCAGGTGCAGCTTGGTGCGCAGATTCTCCTGCACTTTTTCGAATTCGCCCTTGCGCAGCACGCCGTTATCCACGAAGACGCAAGTCAGCCGCTCGCCAATCGCCTTCGCCACCAAGGTCGCCGTCACGGAGGAATCCACGCCGCCGCTGATCGCGCAAATCGCCCGCGCATCCGGCCCAATGGTCTTCCTTATGTTTTCGATCGATTCGTCGATGAAGCGTTGCGGAGTCCAGTTCGGCAGCGCCTTGCATATGTTCGATACAAAATTCTTCAGTATCTGCGTGCCCATCCGCGTGTGATGAACTTCGGGATGGAATTGCACGGCGTACATGCGCCGCTCTTCGTTCTCGATGGCGGCCACGGCGCTCGCCGATCGGCCCACCAGCCGGAATCCCGTCGGCAACTCCATCGCCTCATCGCCATGCGACATCCAGACGGACATCGTCGCCGGCAGCCCCGTAAACAGCTTGGAGGGCGCTTTCTCCAGCGTAACTTCCGCGTGTCCATACTCGCGCTTCGTACCTGCGCGCACCGTGCCGCCCAGCTTGTGCGTCATGTATTGCAGTCCGTAGCAGATGCCGAGCACGGGCATTCCCAGCTCGAATATGCGCTCATCCGCCACCGGAGACTCCTCGTCATAGACCGAGCACGGCCCGCCGGACAAGATGATGCCCACCGGTTTATAGGCCTCTATCTCCGCCAGCGGCGCGGTACAAGGCAGCACCACGGAAAATACATTCAGCTCACGGATGCGGCGCGCAATCAATTGGGTGAATTGCGAACCGAAATCCAGGATGACGATGGATTGTAGGGATTGGTCTTCCACACTCTAATGTCACAGATTCGGGGGGTGAATGTAAAGCGGACGGGAGGGGCGGAAATTGGGAATCAAGATTTCTCAGAATTTCGACTGAAGGGTGCACTTGTAAGCCGCTGAGAATAATAGAGTTGCGCGGAACTGGACGGCAAGATATTCAAAGGAAAAGACTTAGTACGCAAAATATTGAGGTGGTTGAGGTTAGGTGCTGGTTGAGGCGTGTTTCCGTGATGTTTGGAGCGGGATAGGTGAGGTCGGGAACGGGAAGATGTGGTTTGAGAGCGGGATGCGAGTCTGTGAGTGGGTGTATGTGGTTTGGCGCTTGGAAGGATTCGTTTCGTCTTGGGTTCGGTGTTGGTTGGAGTGGATTTGGTATTGGGTTCGTCCGACGTTTAGCCTTCGCGAAAAACCGCTATGCCGAAACCTGCGGTTTCGTCTCGTTCAATATATTGAGACGAGGCGTCCGGGCCCACGCAGGGCAAAGGCAAGAGCAACAGCAAAGACAACAGCCACAACAATGCAGAGTCAAAAGGCCCGCCCCAGCGGAGCCAGGACGGGCCACGTTACTTCACGTGTTGCTAAGATGACTTTGGTTGTGTTGCAACGATGGGTGTCGTCGGCTTGCTTTGCCGCTTGTCAACGTCGCGCAACAACTGCTTCACAATTTTGTCGGCTACGTCGGCACCGGCACCCTTGTACTTTGCGCCTTTGCTTTCCTGAGTAGTCGTCCAAATCACATCGCCATCGGAGTTCACGAGACGAACAGCACATTGAGAATCATTGATGGTTTCAGTATTCACAGAAGAATCGTCGATTCCAGCATGGTTTGCGACGAAGCCGCCGACAGAACTGCCGGAAATCGAACCGTGTGATCCGCTAATACTTCCCGAATGCGACCCTGCGGCCGTACCCACGTTTGTTGCGCTGCCGTAGGCGTGTACCT
The DNA here is from genome assembly GCA_038236965.1 of Terriglobales bacterium. Taxonomy (GTDB): domain Bacteria; phylum Acidobacteriota; class Terriglobia; order Terriglobales; family Acidobacteriaceae; genus JBBRZF01. Next base: position 3,756 of record JBBRZF010000089.1, read on the forward strand.
CTTGAGAAGACTTTTGCGTCACCGAGCCCTTCAGAACTGCATCCGCTTTACTCTTCACCTCTGTGATGATGAAACGCTTCGATCCCGTGAAGCTGGAGATCAACATGGCTTCCATCTGTTTGGAGGTTTCGTCCGTTCCGAAGCTCTCAACATAGATTCGGACCACCCCGGACAAGTCCACCGGGTTACGTTCGACGCCACTGGACGGACTGGCGCCAGGAACAGAACTACCGGCCGGGGACTGCACCGAGGGGGGCGGCGGAACGGCAGGAGCCTGCAAAAGCACCATCGCAAACACCAGAGCGATCATGGCTAATTACCTTTACCGCTCTTCCGAGCTTCATCATCCTGGTATTCGATCTTTTTCCCGGTACGGGCCTCAACTGTCGCCAGTTGGACACGGACAACATCTTTTCCCAATTCGAACACTGCGGCCTGCTGTTTGTCCTGCTCATCCTTCCAGCTGATCGTCAGAAAGTGCTTCCTCTTCTTGGAGAGGAGCAGCCATGGACTGATCGTCAAAGCCAATCCTAAGCGACGGCCAGCCTTTTGCCCATATTCAAGACTGTCGACGCGGTCATAAGGTATCTCTAGCTTACTTGCGCCGTAGGTGAACGTGTACACTTTCTCGTTGTCGGTTGATGAGGACCCTTCAGTCCCGGCCTTAATCGCTGCCACTGTTCCGCCCACATACATGGTTTCTTTACTTCCTAAGCCAGCGAATGCCGGCGTAACTAGCGCCAGACACAACAATGCGGCCATAATTCGATTCATACTGAGCCTCCAAAACAGAGATGTTCAATCGATGCGAGGCAGGCTAACACGACTTGCCTCAACTCCATAGTGAATTGAGCCTGCGATCACAACAACGCAGCGCGGCTGTAGTGCGCGCGCAAGAACAAACCCCTAGGCGAGCTGCGCTCGCCCGCCACGGACGAGGCGTCCGGGCCCACGCGAGGCAAAGGCAAGAGCAACAGCACGTGCAACACAAAAGGTCCCTCCACTTCGCTGCGCTGCGGTCGGGATGACGATTGGGTGGGAGCGAAAATATAACAACCGGCGAGCCTAGGCGCTCGCCGCTTTGGTCATTACGCTGGCTGCAACATCGCGGCCAGATCGACTTCAGGCGTGGCGATCGCCATCAGGATGAACTTCTCGTGAAGCAGGCCAAGCACGCCGGGCGTGATGAACGCCGGCAGCTAGAGCAAGAACAACCCCTAGGCGAGCTGCGCTCGCCCGCCACGGACGAGGCGTCCGGGCTCACGCGAGGCAGAGCAACGGCAAAGACAATCGCAAAAGCAAAAGCCCTACATCTGCCAACGGCTGGCAGATGTAGGGCACCAGACAGGCAGAGCTAGGGCTTGAGCAAGTACGGAATTGCGCTTGCCTACCGCACCACTACGTTCACCAGCTTTTTCGGCACCACGATGACCTTTACCACCTCTTTGCCTTCGATGGCGGCTTTGACCTTTTCGTCAGCCAGGGCGCGTTCGCGAAGTTCGGCTTCGGTGGCGGTGATAGGGATGGTCACGCGTCCGCGGACCCTGCCGTTGATCTGCAGGACGACTTCGACCTCGTTCTCGGCGGCAAGCGCGGCATCGAACTTCGGCCACGGGTGACGCAGCAACGTGCCGGCATCCTCGCCAAGCATCGACCACAACTCGTGCGAGAGATAAGGCGCGAAGGGCGCGAGCAGCAGCACGAAGTTGCGCTGAATGTCGGCCTTGAAGGCGCGCGGAGCGGTGCCGCTGGTGGCGTCGAGTTCGGGCGCGCTATAGCACTCGTTCAGCAACTCCATCAAGGCGGCGACCGAGGTATTGAAGTGCCAGCGTCCGCTGAAGTCGTCGGTGATCTTCTTGATGGTCTGGTGCAGCTTGCGGGAAATCTTTCGCGCGCCGGGTGAAAGCTGCGTCGCATCGTAGGCCGCTGACTCCTTCACCGGGTCTTGCGAGACGAAGCGGAAGACGCGTCCGAGGAAGCGCGAGATTCCTTCTACGCCTGCATCCTGCCAATCGAGATCGCGGTCGGGCGGTGCAGCGAAGAGCGTGTAGAGGCGCGTGGAATCGGCGCCGTAGCGCGCAACCATGTCATCGGGCGAAACCACGTTGCCGAGCGACTTCGACATCTTCGCGCCGTCTTTGATGACCATGCCCTGCGTAAACAGCCGCTTGGCGGGCTCATCGTTCTTGATGAGTCCCATGTCGCGCATGACCTTGGTCCAGAAGCGCGAATAAATAAGGTGCAGGATGGCGTGTTCGACTCCGCCAATGTATTGGTCGATGGGGAACCAGTAATTCGCCACGTCGGAATCGAAGGGCTTGTCGGCGACGGGACTGGTGTAGCGATAGAAGTACCAGCTGGAATCGACGAACGTGTCCATGGTATCGGTTTCGCGACGCGCATGGCCGCCGCACTTGGGACAAGTTGCGTTGACGAATTCCGGCACGCGCTGGAGCGGCGAGCCTCCGGCAAGCGTAATATCCACGTTCTCCGGAAGCAGCACAGGGAGCTGATCTTCCGGCACGGGCACAACGCCGCACTGGTCGCAATAGAGCATGGGAATGGGCGTGCCCCAATAGCGCTGGCGAGAGATGCCCCAATCTTTGAGCCGGAAGGTGATGGTGGCTTTGCCGAAGCCATTCTTCTCGGCAAACTCGGTCATCTTCTTTTGCGCTTCGGCGACGGCCAGTCCGTTGTACTCGCCGCTGTTGATCATGAGGCTGTCGGTGCCCGTGTAAGGAAGCACGTCGTGCTCGGCTTGGCCTTCCTCGGGCGGCTCTTCCTGCCTACGCGGCAGGACGACGATGCGGATCTCCAATTTGTATTTCTGGGCGAACTCGTAATCGCGTTCGTCGTGGCCGGGCACGCTCATGATGGCGCCCGTGCCGTAGTCCAGCAGAATGTAATTGCCAACCCAGATGGGCACCTTTTCGTTGTTGAACGGATTGAGTGCATACGCGCCGGTAAAGACGCCGTGCTTTTCTATGGTCCCGAGTTCGCCAGCCTGCTTGGCCGCGGATTGCTCGCGCATCATGTCCTCGACCTTGGAAAGCAGGTCGGGATTGTTGGCGATGAGGTCGGTGACGAGCGGATGCTCGGGCGCAAGCTGGATCGACGTCGCGCCGAAGATGGTATCGATGCGCGTGGTGAAGACCGTGATCTTGTCGCCTGCGGGTCCGGCAGCAGCATCGAGTTTGAAATCGACCAGCGCGCCTTCGGAACGACCGATCCAGTTGCGCTGCATGGTGCGAACTTTTTCCGGCCATGCTTCCAGCTTGTCGAGTCCGTTGAGAAGTTCGTCGGCGTAGTCTGTGATGCGGAAGAACCATTGCGCCAGTTCGCGCTGCTCGACGAGCGTGGTTTCGTGACGCCAGCAACAGCCGCCAACCACCTGTTCGTTGGCGAGCACGGTGGCGCACTCGTTGCACCAGTTCACCTTCGACTTCTTGCGATAGGCAAGGCCGCGCTCGAACATCTTGATGAAGAACCATTGGTTCCATTTGTAGTAGTCGGGCAGGCAGGTGGTGACTTCCTTCGACCAGTCGTAGGCGAAGCCGAGGCGCTTCATCTGCACCTTCATGGCAGCGATGTTGGAGAGCGTCCACTTTTTGGGCGGCGTGTTGTTCTTGATGGCCGCGTTTTCGGCGGGCAATCCGAAGGAATCCCATCCCATGGGATGCAGCACGTTGTATCCGTTCATCCACATATAACGCGCCAGCGCGTCGCCGATGGAGTAGTTACGCACGTGTCCCATGTGGAGCGCGCCGGAAGGATAAGGCAGCATCTCCAGCACGTAATACTTTTTGCGGCCAGAGTCTTGTGGGTCAGAAGCGTAGAGTGCGGGATTCGATTGCCAGGCGGCGGCCCATTTCTCTTCCATCGGCACCGGGGAGAAGCGACCCTCATCGCGCGGATCGGGATCGACGGCGGCGTTCGCGAAGCCCTGGGAATCGTTGGAACTGGATTCGGCGGCGGCGAAGGTTCGCTCGCCAACCACTTCGCCATCGGAAACAACGGAGGCGATCTTTCCGGGCTCATTCGGATCGGGCGACGGAGGCGGTCTGAGACCGAGTTCGGCGGCGACCGTGCGCACGTCGGCCATGGCGTCGGAGAAAACCTCTTTAACGTTTTCGGTGATCTCTTGTACCAGAGATTCAGACTTCTTGTCGCGCGCTTTCTTAATTTCAGTCATTGGATATACGCCGAATCAGAGCAGGGATGTGAATCTTTGATTTTACTAGAAGAGCGGGGAATGGGTACCAGGTGCCAGGAATCGACCCATCGCGAAGCACGGAAAAGACGTCGGCCATTCACTAAACGACCAGCGATTTCAATACCCGCACATTGCTCAGGTCGTCGAGCGGCGCGTCAGTCGGAGTTTCGGCGATGAAGGCCGCGTGCGCGGTGCGCGGGTCGTTGAGCAGGCGACGGAAAAGGTCGAGTCCGATGCTTCCCTTCCCAATGTGTTCGTGGCGATCGAGTTTCGAAGCGCAGGCGGCCTTGGCGTCGTTGCAATGCCAGACGGGAATGTTGGCGAGTCCGACGGTGGAATCGAGCAGCGCCATGGTTTCCGTGTAGCCCGCTTCGGTCGAGAGGTCGTAGCCGGAGACATGCGTATGACACGTATCGATGCATGCGCCGATGGGGACAACGCCGCGAAGCCGCTGCATGAGTTCGGAAACGTGTTCGAACTTTCCGCCTAGCGAGAACTCGGCGCCCGCAGTGTTCTCGATGAGGATGGAGAGACTGGAGTTTTCGATGCCGGTGCCTTCGACGGCCTTAGCGATGGAGTCGGCTACGCGCTCCAGTCCCTCTTCGCGACTTCCCCCGCGAAATGAGCCCGGATGCAGGACAATGTATTCGGCACAAAGAGCGATGCCGCGCTCAATCTCCAGGCGAAACGCTTTGATGGACTTGTCGAGGACCTCGGGATTGATACCCGCGAGGTTGACCAGGTAGTTGGCGTGAATGACGAGAGGGAGCAGGTCATATTTTGCGCGCAGGCTGGACATGATGTCGCATTGCGTTCGCGACAAATCATAGGGTGCCCATTGCCGCGGACTCGAAGAGAAAACCTGGAAGGCGTTGCAGCCCAGTCGCCATGCGCGCTCGGCGGCGTTCTCCACGCCTCCGGCGGTCGATGTATGTATGCCGACGCGTCGCGCCACGGGAGCAGAATCCGCCTTTGCGGGAAGCAGCTTGAGGATGTCTTTGTCAGCTTTGACAGCGTCTTTCTTGATGGCACGAGGCATAGGAGAAGTTTAGCAAAAGGGCGGCATTCGACTTATCGCTGTTCCGATTGCCCATTGCGGCTTGGGAACGATAGACTAGAAGTTTGCCGAGGGACGGATTCGATGTTGGTAGTGATGCACGCACGCGCGACCAGTGAACAGGTAAGCGCGGTATGTAAAAAAATCGAGGAGATGGGACTTCGCCCACACGCGTTGCCGGGAGCGCAGCGCACCGCTATTGGCATTACCGGCAACCAGGGCGAAGTGGGAACGGCGTTGCTGGAGAACCTTCCGGGCGTGCAGGAAGTCATCCGCGTAAGCAAGCCCTACAAACTGGTTAGCCGCGACATGAAAGAAGAGAACACGGTGGTGCGTTTCCCCGGCTTCGACGCCACCATCGGCGGACGCGATCTGGCCATCATCGCCGGACCGTGCGCGGTCGAGACTGGAGAGCAGGCGTTCAAAATCGCCGAACGCGTGGTACGACAGGGCGCGCGATTCTTCCGCGGCGGAGCTTACAAACCAAGAACGTCTCCTTACGCCTTCCAGGGACTCGGCCTGGATGGACTAAAGATTCTCGCCGAAGTGCGCGAACAGTTCGGATTGCTCATCGTGACCGAAGCGATGGACCACGAGTCGCTCGAACTGGTGGAAGAGTTCGCCGACGTCATCCAGATAGGCGCGCGCAACATGCAGAATTTTTCGCTGTTGAAGCGTGCCGGACGGGCTCGCAAGCCGGTGCTGCTGAAGCGCGGCATGAGCGCGACCCTCGAAGAATTGCTGATGGCGGCCGAGTACGTGATGAGCGAAGGCAACTACAACGTCATCCTCTGCGAACGCGGAGTGCGCACCTTCGCCGACCACACGCGCAACACGCTGGACCTGAGCGTGGTTCCGGCGGCGCAGCGATTGAGCCATTTACCCATCATCGTGGACCCAAGCCACGGCACAGGAAAGCGGAACAAGGTTGGTCCCTTGGCGCGCGCGGCCATTGCGGTCGGCGCGGACGGTTTGATGGTGGAAGTCCACAACGATCCGGAACGCGCGCTGAGTGACGGCGCGCAATCCATGTATCCCGACCAGTTTGACGAACTGATGACGCAAGTGCGGCAGATTGCGGCGATCCTGGATCGCTCGGTGGCCGCGCCCATACAGCTTGCGTCCTCGGTCAAGAGCGTTGACTCCTCACGCACGAATCCAGCCGGCGCAAAGTGAAAAACCTTTCCTCAAGAATTTTCCTGTTGTTCGCCATCGCTTTGGCTATTTTGTGCGGCGCCTGCACGAAGGACACCGGCCCCCTGGATCGGCAATACGCCTACGTCTCCAATAGCAAAAGCGACAGCGTCACCGTGATCGACCTCAACGGGTTGAAAGCTGCGGCGACCTTGGCCGTCGGAAAATCTCCGACCGGCGTTACCGCCAATCCGGTACGCAATGAGATCTATGTAATCAACACGGATTCCAACAGCGTGAGCGTCATCGACGCCGACAAGAACCAGGTGGTCGCAACCATCGGCGTGCATCGCGCTCCCTACTTTATTTCGGTAAGTAATGATGGCAAGCGCGCGGTGGTAGCTAACTCGGGAGCGAACAACGTTTCCGTCATCGACCTCGAACGCCGACAGGTGCTGGCGAATATCCTTGTGGGTCAAGGACCCGGACTGGCGCGCATCTCGCAAGACGGAAAGATCGCGGTGGCCTCCAACCGGGCAGGCAACAGCGTGACCATCCTGGATACGGAGAAACTGGCTGCGCGCGCCACCATCGCCGTCTGCGCATCGCCGGAAGATATCGCGATTCTGCCCGACGGAAGCAAGGCATTTGTGGCCTGCAGCGGTTCGGCGCAAGTTGCGGCCATCGACCTGAAGCAGAACAAACTCCTCGCGCTCTTGAAAGTGGGCGGCACTCCGGCGAACCTCGCCATCAAGCCCGACGGCGGCGAGATATTCGTGAGTAACTACGAAGCGCACACCATCTCGGCCATCAACACCACGACCAACGAGGTGAGTGAAAGTTTCCTCGCCGGAGAAAACCCGGTACGCGGATTCGTCACCGGCGACAACGCCACGCTCTTCGTCGCCAACATCGGCTCAGACACGGTTGCCGTGGTGGACATCGGCACGCGAAAGATGCTGACCAGCGTCCATGTAGGCAGTCGTCCGGATGCGATGGCGCTGTCGCCGCTGGCGACCATGCTGCTGGTGGTAAATTCGCGCTCCGGAGATGTGTCCATCATGCGGCTGGATAAACGTATCGACAAGAAGAACCTGAATCCAGCGCCGCGCTTGTTCACCATGATCCCGGTCGGCATGCAGCCTAACGACATCGCCGTGAAACTCATAGCAAGCAGGTAGCCGTCTCGATTAAGAATCAGTCCTTCCCTCTCATGCGCAATTGCGAACAATGCGGAAACGAAATTCCCGAGCGCGAGGACGCGTGCCCTCATTGCGGCGCTGCCTGTCCGAGGGCGCGCATCCGGGATTATCCGCACGAACTCTCGATGCTCCAAGACTCATCTGACGAGGATCTTCCTTCCGAAGAAGCGCCTACGCGACCTCCGCGTCGCTTCACGTGGACGATGACGCTCATCGTGCTCAACGTGATCGCCTACATCGTCGAAGTTGTTGTGGGCGGCTCGCTCAAACCAGAGATCCCCGCCCTTCTTCGCCTGGGCGCGAATTACGGACCCTACACCATGGAAGGCGAATGGTGGCGGCTGTTCGCAGCGATGTTCCTGCATGGCGATGCGCTGCACATCCTGTTCAACATGTGGGCGCTGCTCAATGTCGGCATGCTCGCCGAAGCCGTCTTCGGTCGGCGCAACTTCCTTTTTCTCTACCTGCTCTGCGGATTGGGTGGAAACATCGGAAGCCTCTGGTGGCATCCGGTCGTCGTCGGCGTAGGCGCGTCCGGCGCGATATTCGGCGTGGCAGGCGCGCTGCTTCCGGCCATCTACTTCGAGCGCAACCAGCAGATGCGCGCTGCCCTGAAGAGCAGCCTGGTCAGCATTGCCATCTTCGTTGTATTCAATCTTGCGTGGGGAGCGAAGTCGGCAACCATCGATAACGCTGCGCACCTTGGCGGCCTGATCACGGGAGTCTTGCTGGGCGCGCTGATTCCAACGGTCGGCCATGCGGATTTCTGGCGAAAGCAGAATCGCGCGCTAGCCGTCTTCGCGATAACCCTGGTGCTCCTGACCACGGCCAGTGCCTATGCAAAGAGATTCCACTTCGGAACCATCCACTACGTGCGCGCACTCGATCTTTTCAAGGATGGCAACCGACAGGAAGCGATTCGCGAGGCCAGGCTGGCCATTTCGCGTGATCCAACATTGGCCGACGCGCATTACCTGTTGGCAAACCTGCTGGAGATGGAGAAGCGCCACGCCGAAGCAATCCCGGAGTTGGAAGAGATGGTGCGATTGCGTCCTTCTTTCGCGGACGCACACTCGCAGTTGTGCGCGACCTACCTGCGAGTGAACCGCGTCGAAGAAGCTAAAGCATCGTGCAAACGCGCTGTTGCGCTAACGCCGACCTCGCCGGATTACCAGTTCAACCTGGGCTTGGTATACCGCATCGACCACGAAACGGCGAACGCGGTTCAAGCCTTTGCCGCCGCTAAGAAGTTGGCACCCGCCTCGGCGGAGAATGGATATTTCTACGCGCTCGCCTTGGAAGAGGATGGACAGGATGCCGCCGCACGGCAGGCCTTCGAACAGGTTGTCGCCGAGCATCCCGAGTACAAACCGGCGCAGACCAAGCTGTCTTCCATGAGAAGAAAGTAGAGCGCTGGAAGATGGCGCGAGAAGATTAAAGCGAGCGGCTCAGAATCCCACGAAGACCGGTTCCGTCGTCAACTCCACCTCGAACCGTTGCCGCACTTTTTCCTGTATCAAATTTTTCAGCGTCATCACCTCTGACGCTCTGGCTCCGCCGCGATTCACGATGGCGAGCGCGTGTCGGCGCGAGATGCCGACATGTCCCAGCACAAATCCTTTTTGCATGCCGCTCTGTTCCACCAGCCATGCCGCGGGAACCTTCACACGGCCGTTGCCCGCCGGATACTTCGGCACCGCGCTTTTCGAGGATGCCGAGATGCGTTCGTAATGCGCCGCGTCCACCACGGGGTTCTTGAAGAAGGAACCTGCGCTGCGGGCATCCTCGTCGCCTTCCACGATCAGCATCGCCTTCGAACGACGAATCTCTTTTACCGCTTCGCGCACTTCGTGCAGAGTCGCCTCTGCCTCGCGTCCCGCAAAATGTTTCTTCAGATCGGCGTATTCCAGCTTCGGCCTTCCGCCTTGTGAAAGTGCGTAGGTGACGCGAGTCAAAAGGTACTTCCCGCGATCCGCGCCGTTGAACCGGCTGGTCCTGTAAGTAAACTCGCACTCCGCGTTGCTCAGTTCGCGCATCTCGCCCGACTCAAGTTCCAGCGCGCGAACGCTGATGATCGTCTCGGCGACGTCTTGCCCGTAGGCTCCCACGTTCTGCACCGGAGTTCCGCCGACCGTACCCGGAATCCCGCTTAAACATTCCACTCCCGCGCAATTCAACTTCACGCTTTCCGCGACGACTGCATCCCAATCCGCGCCCGCACCGGCCGTGATCAGCGTGCGACCCTTCTCTTCGCGCGAGTCGATGCCGGCAATCGCCATCTTGATCACCAGTCCCGGCCAGCCTTCGTCCGAAATCACCAGATTGCTTCCGCCGCCCAGCACGAAGACCGGGACTTCGCCCTGACCC
>JBBRZF010000090.1:0-13728 GCA_038236965.1 Terriglobales bacterium
AATGCTACACCGACGTTCCGCTTAAGATTTCCGGTTATCAGCCGGCAACGCTGACTGGTACGTGGACGGTTAAGGTCAAACTGAACGGCTTGGCGCTGTTTACGACGGCATTTACGATTGCACCCGGTCATGTAGCCAGCACACCCCAAGTGAAATCGTACATGATGACTCGAAACAAGCCATCGACATGCGATATCAACACGCCGCCGGTCGCCGCGACGGCCTTTCTGTCTACCGATCCTCAAGCTCTCCTCTGGTTTTACGTTACGGGTGTTCAGGTTGGCGATGTCGCTTCAAGTGAGTACTATACACCCTCCGGGCAATTATTTGGTCCGGCGAGTGGTCCTTGGGACGCGGCCACATCTGCGGGTGCGAAGTGCTTCACGGATGTTCCGCTGAAGATTGCCGGCGACCAAGCCGCGACTATGCTGGGAACGTGGACTGTAAAGGCCAAGATGAACGGGCAATTGCTTTTTACATCAACGTTTACAATCAGTGGCGTTACCACATCCCGGCCCGTTATCAGGTCCGGGGGCGTTATCAGCGCGAGCGCATTTGGAGGCTCTTCCAGCATTGCGGCGGGCACGTGGATCGAGATCTACGGATCAAACTTATCGTCTAAGACGCGATCATGGAGTTCTGCCGATTTTAACGGCTCCAATGCCCCAACGGCGTTAGATGGAGTCAGCGTCACGGTCAATGGACGCGCCGCCTTTATCGATTACATTAGCCCCGGTCAGATAAACGCGCTGGTGCCGTCCAACGTGGGGACCGGACCTATGCAAGTAACCGTAAAGAACGGGGCGGCAACGAGTGACGCATATTCAGTCGTTGCCAAAGTGATGGAACCAGGTCTCTTGGCACCGCCAACATTCCAAATCAACGGCAGACCCTACCTCGCCGGACTATTGCCTGATGGCCGAACGTTCACTCTGCCGCAAGGCGCACTTTCGGGAACGCCGTCGCGCCCCGCTAAACCTGGAGAGACAATTGTTCTTTATGGCGTTGGCTTCGGTCCAGTGACGCCGGATACGCCTGCGGGTGTCATCGTCAACCGATCAAACACGCTGGTATCCCCCCTGCAAATCTCCTTCGGAGGCGTTTCGGCGCAACTGACGTATAAAGGATTGGCGCCGGGCTACACGGGATTATACCAATTTAACGTGGTGGTGCCGAACGTATCCGACAGTGATGCAGTCCCGGTTTCCTTCAACCTCGGGGGTACCACTGGGGCCAAGGCTCTGTACATCGCCGTGCATAGGTAAATACTGTGAGGACGAGCACGGAGCTGGAACTCATGCGCTTATGTTCGAACCAACCAATGACGGTCGTGGATCCAACCGGCGAGATCAGGATCTGTTAGGTATTGACCGGCGGCGCGCCCACTCCACGAACGTGACGAAACGTGCCGCTCGTTCTTCTGACTTTCACTGGATCAACGGCTCACTGCCATACCAATCGGCGCGCAACGCGCCCTCCGGCTCCGAGCAATTGATCGGGGCACGGAGAGCCTCATTTTAAATGCTTCTGAGCCCGCCAACACTTCGTGGCGGGCTCCTGATACTGTTCCGGCGCAAACTCCACCGCAAACACTGCTCGATTGGGTTGCTCGTGGGCTGATGGAGCCAAGGCGGAGAAAGAGGCGGCCACGCTCATGACGCAAGAGTTTATGCACTGGTCAATCTCAGGGGATGTGCATCCATCTCCCCATGTTTACCTGGGGGACTATCACGACATACATGGCTGTTTACATCGGGAGTGTTTCTGGTGAGGACCGAAATCGAGGGAGCGACCTCGCGCCCACGACCACCGCATATCTGGACGCTCTTACACGGTTCCGCGGGTATGGGCAGTAGGGTGTTTAGCCGTCTGCGATACGTCACATACCCTCTACTGCCAATCGCCGTTGACAACGAACCCGGCCCAATAGTATGGATCGGCCCAAGACGGTTGCTTCGACATCTCCATCTGTGCGGCACGTAGAGCAGCACCCACGCTTCCCCTTATGGTCCCGGCCTGCCGAAGGTGACGATAAAATTTCACCATCAGCTCGCGTGTGGCCAGATCGTCAACCCTCCATAGTGTCGATACAACAGAGGTCGCACCGGCAGACATGAATGCTTCCGTCAGACCCGCAATCCCTTCGCCACGTATCTCTCTTCCCAGGGCTGTTTCGCAAGCACTAAGAACTACCAGATCGGCGGTCACGCTTAACGTCACGATGTCGTTGAGCGTAAGGAAGCCGTGTTGTGGTCTTCCTTGTTGATCGAACAATGAAAGAACTAGTCCAGACAACTCTGGCTCCTGGCTGTTCAGAAGTCCATGTGTGGCGAAATGCAGTATTTGATAATCGTCCAACTGATGGTCAACAAGCGCAGTAATGTTGGCTTTGAAGTCCATAAGTGTGATAACGTCTTTCCCATGGAACACTTCTGAAATACCATCAATCTCCGAACGCGTGAACGGTAAGCGTGTAAACCCCCGGTCCCCGTTGCCAGTCTGTTTACCCGATCGTTCCAGTCTCAACTCTTCGAGCGACCTCATAACAGCAGGTGAGTGAGCCGCCAACACTGGCCGGGATGTCGCCACTGAGGACACCCGAGGATCCGACGCGGAGAAAACAGGATCGCCGATAAGGGCAACTCCGCTGGGCGAACTTGGGCGGTTCCGGACGGCGCTCCTCACGTAGGAAATCGCAGATCCAGACGGAATGATAGTAATCTCGTTGTCGTTGATCCAAGGCACAATGGTCCCGTCGGCCTTTTTTATGTCGAGAGCGCCGAAGGGAAGATAATGAAGCGGACCGTCAGGAGCGATGATCACCCGCTTACCTCGGATGAGCGGAAGGACCGGATCGAGTAATAGTTTAGTTAAAGGGGCACTAGCATCGCGCAGCGCCGCCGTGCGCACCGCCTTCGAAATGAACTGAGAGACCTGGGAGGGTCTGCCTAAACTGATGGCGGCGCGAAACGACGTGACAAGGTGCTCTAATCCATCACGGCTTCCAAGCGGCCATGCCTTTACAGACTCTCTGGTTACCATCCATAGATACGCTGACTGAGTTGTGAGCGCGTATTCCAAGAGCACATCGTCGGGCCCTAGCAGTGCCTGAAGACCGCTGACGGAGACAGGACGCCTTGAGTTTACCTCTGAGCTGTGCCTGAGCTGACTATTGAGTTGGTCTCGTTTTGCGGAACCAACCGCAATGTCTTGACGTAATGCTTGTAGATGTGATCCATCACCGTTCACGAGGCTTGACAACTCCTCACGGTATTTGGCTGCAAGGTCGGAGGAAAGGGTGTCCCGTTGTCGAGCAAGGTCTCTTGGAAGACGGACTCTCTCTGCGACCTCGGGACGGAGTGACTCGAGAAAGGTTCGCGCCCTTGCTCGCTCAGATATTTCTAGAGCCTTGGCGGACCCCTCTTGTGGATTGGCCATCAGCACGTCAATGTAGAGATCGTAGACAAATCTCATGTTACTTGCAAATGCTGTTTGCAGAATAGGAATCGTCACGCGTGCGCGAGTGGATTCCACCAACTGAATGGCATTGTCAAGGTGCTTTCGGGCGTCATCGAGGTGGTTGAGTCTTTTAGCAAGACCGGCCAGTGCAGAAAGAGCCCAGACTGTTCTGCCAATATCGGTAACCGTTTCGGACATCGACAGCGCTTGTTTCAGACACTGTTCGGCTTTGGATACCTCATTACGACGGGCGTGCGCCGAAGCAAGTGAGAAGAGGCACCTCGCTCGCAACGGTTTAGAGCCAATCTGGTCGGCAATTGTGAGAGCGGCTTGGTAGGCCAGCATATCGTCGTTCCGCTTGGCCGTTTGGCACATATCGCCGATCTGTAGCTGGATCTCAGCTTCCGCGAACCGGTTGCCATCAACCTTTAGCTTCGTAAGCGCAGCGCGAGATAGGGTCAAAGCGTTGTTGTAGTCCCCACGGAGGGCATGGAGTCTTCCAAGGGTGCTTTCGGCAAAGGCTGCGTCTAGGAACGACACCCCCGCAATGTGTCGTGCCTGTCCACAAAACTGGAACGCAAGTTGCAATTCGCCCAATTGTTGATATGTTTGGCAAATGAACCGGAGTGCACGGGATTGTCGTGTACGGTCGTTAGATTGTCTGGCAAGCGTCAAAGCCCTAGAAAAGAAGTCAATGGCTTTAGGATCTCCGCTGCCATAAAAGGCTGCCAAGCTGATCATTATCGAGTATTCGCTGTTTGTCAGGCGGGCCGAAGTGGCGAAATCCAGAGCGCTCATGTACGTTTGCAGTTGGCGATCATACTCACCGTTCACACCGTACCATCCGCCAAGGGTTAGTAGGACCTCGACACGCTCCGGACCGAGATATGACTCCCCAGCACTTACCTTCAAGGCGTCGTCAAGCAAGCTGAACCCGGCTTGGCGTCGGCCGAGGAAAGACTCCGTCCCAGCTCTATACAGTTGGGTCTTGACGTACCACCGGTACGATCGAATCGACTGAAACGCGGCAGTGGCCATGTGATAAGCGTCTATCGCCTCGGATCGTTGCCCCGCTCGGACCCGAACAAGACCGATCCAGAATAGTGCGCATCCGCGCGCCATGCGGTCGCCGGTTTGTTCCGCAGCGGTGAGTGCATAGCCGTAGAACCGCAACGAAGGCTCGTAGCGGTGCATTGAGCTATTGACCATGCCGAGGTGCAGCATCAGAGATGGGTCCGTGGCGGCGGCAGCAGTCTTGGAAGGGGATTGAGCCAGGGCTGTACTTAACAACGCTTCGGCCTTGAGGTTCTTCGTCTGACCGTATTGCAGAAGCCCAAGAGCGTGATATGTAAGGGCAGCCTTAGGAGAATCGCCCATTATACGATAGGTGGATTGTGCAGCCATGATGTCGGCTTCCGCTTTTGCGTAAGCATTGCGGCGAAGGCCGTCGCGTACCGCTGCATAGAACAACCGATCAGCCTCGAAATGAGTCCGGTCTGCCGTCGTACTGTCCCGTACTGAGTTAAGGGCAACGATATATTCCCCTATGCCGTCAGCGATAAATGTGTCGACACCCATGTTCCAGTCCTCCGCACAGCGAAGTTCAAGGGTGTACGATCCGGATTCCGTGGCGACCAGCGCTAAACGGTCTTCACCGTGGTACTTACCGGGAAACCAAAGGCTGATCGACTCGGCCTTGCTCGGAGCCCGCACCGCGATTTGTAGTAGTATTTCGCTATGCGAAATGCTGATTTCGGCGACCTGGTTTCGTCGAAGGCTCATTTGGAAGGACGGGCTCTCGTTGGGACAGGTCATGCGACCTCGAATCGGGCTATTCGGGACAAGTCGTGCCTGGTCGTATGCCAGGATCGCGGTGCTGCTACAAGCAACAAAGACGATGAAACCGACCAATCGAAGGATTATCTGCACGGTAACGTTCTCCAGCCCTCTGCTGTCGAGTTGGTGCTGTGGTCAGATCTGATCACGCCCTGTGCTGAGCTGCTGATTGTCGCCACGCTCCCGGCACATAACAGAGACTTTGCTTTTTGTCACGATAGTGTACACTTTCTTGTTTACTAGAATATAGGTCGCAATTTGCGAGCGCTATCCTTCGACCCAACACCAAGTGTGCCGGTTACTTATAGTCCCGCTTTTCCGGCCGCGTTCTCCTTATCAAATACCGTCCCCTCACGGATGTAGCGCCGGACCATTTGGACGCTCCGGTGGCCGGTCTGGTTCATGATGGCGCGTTCGCTGGCGCCTACGGCGGCCAGTTGGCGACCGGAGACCGGGATCCTCGGATCGGATGAGTCATCGGGTATCAGTTGGAAGGACATGAATGGTGCGTTCGGTCAAGGTTTACGCGAACTCGATCGACGGCAAGAGCTCTGCCGCGAATGTCGTACGCCCACCGAGCTCCTCGAGCACTTCCACCCGAACACCCCGAGCGCGCGGAAAGGCGCGACGGATGGCGGCGACGACCTTTTCAACGGGCTGCGGATTGCTGCGAACGAGCTTCTTTTTTGTATTTTTGATCATGTGGAATTGATATAGATAACGCGATGGTGGACCGTCATATAAAAATCACCCCCTGTGGCCTAAAGTCGGCAGCGGCCGCGTTCGTTTGTTACAGAGATTCTGATGAGTTGCCATACGTATGCTAATTCTATGCCGCATTTCACACATGGCTTATGGTAGACTTTCGTAGCGTGTTTTCCCGGTTCTCCGGAATTCCATTGACTGGAGAGTTCTCAAGTGCCGAAAAGGTCGATATGGTTTTTGGTTCTGCAGCTAAGCACGATATTGGGCCTATCAGCGGGCCCTATCACGGTGGACTTTGAGGGCATTCAAGAAATTACCCCTAATCAAGTGGCCACGGCTCATTTCGTCTTCTCCAGCAACCTAGCCTCGTCCGGAGATCCGGGCAGCAGCCCCAATGAACTGCTGTCGGTGAGATTCAGCGGCGTTTCGAGCCTGATGATTACCGGCGATCCTGCCGGCGGGTCGTTTGTTTTGAATGATCTGAACTACGCAGCAGACTCGCAAACAGCGGTTACCGGATCCATCTTCCGACCGATCTCACTTCTAGGTGGTTTAATGGGTGTCCTGCTGATTCGTCAGCGTCGCCGGTCGCTTTCACGCAGTGCCTTACGAGGAGTGGTAATAATCGCTGCGTTCAGTGCGGTTCCCGCTTTGGCACAGCACACTCTCGGCGGAACCTTCGTCTCACCCCACTGGACGATCGCCGGCCAGCCATCGCAATTCACCTTTCAGATCAGTATCACCGACCCTAAGGCCATCCCGTCCAGCGTGAACCTTGTTCGCAAAGCGACAAACGGCGCCATTACTGTCGTCGACCGTCTTCATGATGATGGCGTGAACGGCGACGCCGTAGCGGGGGATGGCATCTACACTTGGCAGGGCGCCATCACCGAGCCTGCGATCGGGCAGGTCACTTACCAGACATCCGTAGCATTCCTCGGCTCGCTGCTGCGGGTGGAAGCCGATTTTCAGCCCATCTTCGTTCAAGCGGCCAACGGCGCTTCCTCCTCCCTCGCCGCCCTCTCCGCAAGTCTCGCAGCCGGCGATGTGGCCTCCGCCATCACTTACTTCGAAGACACGTCAACAGCTTCAGCTCTTCTCGGGCAGCTCGGTTCCGCCGCCCTCGGCCAACTCGCCTCTTCCTTCTCCGCCGCCCGCTTGGTAAGTACCAAGGGCGATCTCAAAATTTACATAATTCCGTGGACCCCGCCTGGCGGGACCGCCCTTGACCTCGAAATCATCCTCGGCATTGATTTCCGCGGCAATTGGTTGGTAATCACATGAGAAAAACCGTCGTTCGCAGCATGCTGCTCTCCGGCTTCGCGCTCGCAACGCTCGGCGCGCACGAGCAGCCTACGCATCAAGCCATCACCAAGGCCGCCATCGATTATCTATCCCAAACCGATAGCCAGCGAGTCGCGCTCCTCACAAAGCTATACGGCGTCGTGCCGTTCTACGCCGCGCTCGCCGACGGCTCCTGGAACGAGGACGCCTACTTCGTCGGAAACGGTTGTACCCTTGCCACCCTATTTGAGAAGGTTCCCTGCTTTCTGGGCCGCTTCTATTTTCACTTCCTGCCAGCGCTCGACGACACGATTTCGTTTCCCCTCCCTCCCTCCCTTCCTTCCGCCCCCCCCTCCCCTCCTCCTCCCCCTCCCCCAACCATCATCCAGCGCAACCGCGCCACCTGCGATTCCGCTCAATGGGGCATCTTCGGGGCGACCTGCACCGCAGAAGTAATTCCCGGAGGACCGCCCATCGGATTTCCCGTCCTCGATAACGGCGGTGGCAAAACCCTCATCAATACCCACACTTGGCAGGCCGCGCTAGCGGGCGCGGATGCGACGGGAGTTCCCACCTTGGCAGGCTGGCGCGAACTGAGTTATTTGGTCCATTTACTCGAAGACCTGACCTCTCCGCCGCACACCCGCAACTCCGCCCATCCTTGCATCGGCGGCCGCTTCTGCGATCTCTTGGACTCTCTGGTTCTACGGAGCGTGGATACCAGCGGAAACATTATCGATATACCCGTGAACCTGCCGAAATCCAACTATATCGACTTCGCCAATTTGACGCACCCCGAGGACTTTTTCACGAAGGTAGCAGCCTACACTCGCGATCACTACTTCAGCACTCGGACAGCTTTTAAGGACACCGTCAGCCCGGACCTGGTTTCAATTTTCGAGGATGCCAAATACTTCTACGGCCCGTGCTTGATGCAGGCGTCACAGGATTTCGGCATGTGCGTGGATAACCGCCGAAAAATTGCCCACAAAGGCGAGGCATATTCCATGAGTTCCCTGACTGGCCGCCCCAATCCGCAGTTAGCCGATATCGATCAGACCTTAGCCCGGGAACAGTTCGCCGAACTAAGCCCCGTGGCGGTACAGGCGGTCGCGGCCTTCATGAAGTTCTATGCGCCGATGTTAACCGTGAGTATGAGCGGTAATGGTCACGGTACCGTCACGTCCACGTCTGGAAATCTAAATTGTACGAACCCCAATACTACTCCTTGCGCGATTCTCCTTGCACGGACTAAAGATGGTCCGCCCTCGGCGGTCTTAAATGCGACACCAACCAGTGACTCCGTTTTCACAAATTGGAGCGAGGGTTGTGTAGGTACTGCGACCTCAGTCACGGTGGAATTAGGGAACGATAAAAGCTGTACGGCCAACTTCACGTTGAAACTGACATTTCTAGGGGTGCCTAGCGTGTTTGTGGCGTATGAATCACAATTTGGTCCCTTGGACGTTGAGCAAGCTGGCGCGCACCTGCCCGCTCCGTTAAAAGCATCCCTCTCAGTTAACATCCCTAATGCTGAGTGCGGAAACACGCTTACAGCAACTGCCGTAGCAAGCCTTTTAACAACGGAGATTCCAGTATTGACAATAGTGTCAAAGGTAGAAGTGTCAAAGGTAGATCAGAGGAACTCGTGCGGACCGGGAAATCAACATGTTGGTGCAGAGGTCGAGGACGATTTTCTGGTAACGTCCGGACCGTCGGGTGGCATGCTGAACATCACTTTCACTGTGACGGGCAGTACTTCTGGAAGCGGCCTTTCACATGCTGGTATTAGTTGGCTAGTCTACTTAAACGAGACGCCGCTAAAAATGACCTCTGATGGAAGTGCAAACGTTGAGCAATCATTTACTCTCAATGTGCCGTATACGCTGGGAACCTCACAGCATCTCCTTTGGAGTGGAAGTGCGCAGTCCACCTGCTCGTCTGCTCCATGTAACGTTGATCAAAGACTTGAGATGGTCGTAAGCCGTTTTCAGGTTGTCGATACCAAAGGGAATCCAATTAGCAACGCCGGTCTTCAAACCAGTTCTGGCTATAATTATCTGGCGTTACAATGAGGCACAACGTTTTTGCCGGAATGTGGAGGAAACTCGAACTCGTTCAGGGAAATGCATAGCAGTTCTAATAACACTATAAGATTAGTAGCCGTTTAACCATAGGTAATGGGAAAGTCAACATAGCCCTGGTACTCCGTAATGGCGCAAGTGTGATTTGTGCCGGCCGCCAGCGGCTTTCCAATGCGGGTACATTAGTTTTTTGCGAAACGCTGCCGTGATCTGGGGCACGTGCGGTTCAACCTGAACGTAGAGCTGAACCCGAGAGACGGCCTGCGGAATCTCGCCGCCGGCTCTGCATCGGTGCCAGAGCCCGGGACACTGATACTGCTGGGCTCTGGCGCACTGGGCCTGCTCGCGGTGAGACGAAAGAAGCAGATCGTCCATCTTTAGCCTTGAGATCGCAGACGAGGCGCTCGAATGCTGCTTGGGTAGGAGTTCCTAGTCGCTAAATACCTTGCATCTCCTGCCAGTTTGCACTAGTCTTATAACGTCGAATAAAACTTACGACCAGCGTTTGACGGAGTTTCCAACTGAGTGCTACGCTTACGTTCTCTCCTTATACTGCTGTTGATTTCAGCAGCCCACGCCCCTCTGAACGCCCAGTCGGGAGTCATCGACTTCGAGGACCTGGTCGACAGCTCGATCATCACCAATCAGCATCCAGGCCTGACCTTTAGTAACGCTATCATCCTGACAGCCGGAATCTCGCTGAACGAGTTCGAATTTCCACCCCGCTCCGGCCAGAACGTGGCATCCGACAACATTGGGCCCATCACGATCACGTTTGCCAGTCCGGTGGCCAGCTTCGCCGCCTACTTCACCTACGCAACCAGACTGACCGTAACGGCCTTCGATGCGGCCGGAAACCCGGTCGACCAAACGGTCTCGCTTTTTAACAAGAATATGACGCTTTCGGGAGATTCAGGCTCCAATTCCAACGAATTGCTGAAGGTAAGCTCTGGGACAGGTGTCGCGAAAGTGCGTATCACAGGTGACCCGGCAGGGGGATCATTCGCCCTCGATGATGTTTCTACTGCTCCTCTGGACAATAGCGACCTCCTCTTCCTTTACTTTTTCTACTCGACTCACAACGGCCAGCCGATTCAGTCGCTTTGGGCGCGTATAGACCGAGACTCTGTTTCTCTACAGTTGGGAAGATTATGAATAAGACACCTTTCGTCGCCCTCGCCTTGGCGCTAGTGATCGCTGTGACCGCGTGGGGTGTCAATCCGGCTCTCAGCCTTCCTGCGGCGACTCCGTCGTTAGTCACAGTAGGCACTACAACAACGGTGACCGTAACAATCCAGATATTAGACCCCCTGCTCATTCCAGGTAGTGTCAACCTGCTGCGTCTCGGGCCTCCCGACGCGCAGCCTATCGTTCTAGGGGCACTGCTCGATGATGGTCAGAATGGTGATGCAGCCTCCGGAGACGGCGTCTTTACACTGCAGGTGCCGTTCAGTGAACGCGCAGCTGGGGTCATTAAGCTCCAGGTTTCGGCGGTGTTCAAAGGAGCACTCAAGCGCAGTCTATCGCCCATCACAACGTTACAGATTCAGCAATAACCAATGCCCACATACAATCGTGAGGACGCGATCATTGGTTCGACACCCCACTCGTCAGGGAGGCCATCAACTCATATGGGTGTGGCTATTTTAGAACAACGACTAACTACATGTGAAATGAGCAGGTTGCGCCAATCTTGGCAGATTGCGGGCCGCGGTAAAAGGGGGGATATGAAAATATCCCCGGTTTTCGATCAGCTGCGGTTTTCAGATTTCGCCAGTTTGGCCTGACGCTGAAGGCTGTTTTGGGAGAGTCGTTCCAGTCGGTTCAGAAGAGACTTCAGCTTCCGATACTGTTGGGCGGCGGCTTTGTAGATCGGCACGGCTTCGCGGGTGAGCTTCAATCGATCTTGGCGGAAGCGGTGAATTGCTCGAACCGGAAATCGCCGGCCAGCGCTCCGGTGCCGCGGCGCGCTGCTCCCTGAAACGCTACTCGCACTGAACCGACAGGTCCGTTGAGTTCACGGCCGACAACCTGGGTGACCTGCAGGGTTGGAGCGGACAGTTGACCGTCGATCAAGGCGGTCGTTCCCTCGGCGCGGGGTTCTACCAGCACGGCTCGCCAGTCGTAAAACGTTTCTACGCGCGTCACGACGGTCCACGGGAATCCATCGGCCGGGTTGCGGCGCAACTCCACATATAGCTTGGGTGCCAGACCCTTGTCGCGGTCGATCAGTTTCGGATCAGCGGGGGCGACATTGCCGAATCGCTGGTTCCAGTCGCGGGAGTAGAAGGCGTTCAACCGAAACCCGTAACTCCAGACCCAGTCCGTCCCGTGTGTTCGCGGCACGGCAAAGTCCAGGTTGGCCCGCTGTACCTCGTTGCCGCCCTGAACGGAGAGGTTATAAGTCTCGCCCAAATCGCGTCGAACGATGTTCCGGATAAGACTGTTGCCGTCTAACTCGGCTTGGCCAGTCAGGAAATCCTCCGGCGTGAAGGATCCCGCAACGTTGGTCTTTGCATTCAAAGCGCCGAGAGTCCACCGGCGCTTACCCTCGAAAACCAATGCTGAGTTCGCAGCTGTGAGATCTCCGATGCCCGACACTGAAGGATCTGTGCCCAGGCGCTCGCGGACTTTCGAAACGTTATCGGCGGCGGGCGCTGCGCCTTCGACTCTGCCGAGGTCTGCCGCCAGCCGGCCCGTTACTTGCCGTTGTGTCTCGATGAGGCTGTTCTGAATCTTCTTCTCGCGGGCGGGCGTCGCGCCTTCGAAGTCGACCATCCGCGATTTTCCTTGAATCTGGCCGCGAACAATATGAATTTCAGCGGAAGACGCGATGCGCAACGTGCGTACGGACAGCAAATAGTCAGCCGTTCCTTCAACCACGCGGAACTGAACTTTCGGCCGGGGCCAACCGGGTGCGGGCACCGTAAAAGACTTCTCGATCCCGGTGATGACTCGATCCAGAGCGATCGCCGGAGGGATCGGGCTTCCGGGTACACATGCATTTGCGTGAGCTTTTTCGAGCGACACGACCGCCACTCTCAGCAACGCCTTTTCAATCCGCGTGGCGGGAAAGGCGTCGAGCTTCGGCCTGGCGAGATCTTCCGCCGTGAAGTGTATCGTGATCGGAATGTCGCCTCTTGCCCCCGGCGGTAGCGGCTGTTCAAGTGTCGCCGCAGCTTTATCCCACGTAGTTTTCAGCGGCGAACCGTCGGCGGCGTCGCTCGCGGTTTTGTCGAATGACTCGGTCGAGATCTCGACGCTGAGGCTGGCCATTTTCTCGAAAGAGGGCTTCGTGAAACCGAAGCGCAACACCAGCGGCGGCGTTTGGCCGGCCTGAGTCGGCGGGTTCAGCGTGCCCTTCGGAACGAACTGGATGGCGGCAAGCCTCTTTTTGAGTTCCGCCGGTAAATTGCACTTTGATCTGAGTTCCAAGACCCATTGGAGGCAGCCCGTGCTGGAGTCGCTCCGGATCTGTTCGATCGCGTCGTTGACGAGCTGCCGGACAGACTCATCCGCAACCTGGACGTCGGCGGCTGAAGGTAGGGGCGTGAGGATCCAGTGAAGTTTTGGCGTATCTTCGCTTGTGAGTGCGGCCACCTTGGCTTCAGCGGTGATTTTGATTTGCGGCCCGTCGTCCGCCCGCACGACGCCTGCAAGAAGCAAAACCAGTAAGCATGCTGTGATCCCAGTAACGCGCAAGCCGCCCTCTTTTCACGTAGTCGTAGTTGAGGCCGCTCAGTAGGAGCCGGGATGCTAATATTTGCTAAGTCAAAACGATTACTCTCGTATTGGCCTTGAACCGTCTAAAATGTTGTAAGCATTACGGTTAATACGGGTATTGCTTGAACTAAACCTTAGCACACCTTAGCAAACCTTAGCATTCGAGGCCAGCGGTCGAATGGCAAGAACTTTGGGTCCGGAAGCGGCCGGCTTGAGCGTCCAAGCGCAGTGTGAACTTGACCGACCGGTTGACTGTCTAGATGTTTGATATCAAATCAATCTTTTTCAAGAGTGGCTTGAATGCTCTGGTGTGCTTGTCCTTCGGCTATTGTGCCGACGGCCGCGGCTTTGGCATCGTCCGCGGCAGATCCCAGAGCATGAGCCGCCTGGTCAGGGGTTAGGCCTTGGTTGGCGGCAGTTTCGGCCTGTTTGTTTAGGGCGGTATCAACTTGTACGTGAAGCTCTACGAGTGGGTCGGAGAACGCCAGGGTCTTATCGATGCGCTCGAACAAACTGAAGTCAATGATCCAGGTGATGACATCGTTACCGGTAGTCTTTTGAAGTCCAAAAATCACGCGGCGCAATCCATCCGGGGTATTGAGTTTAAAGTCGACCTTAAGACCGACCATGTACCTCT
>JBBRZF010000091.1:0-13561 GCA_038236965.1 Terriglobales bacterium
GGGCAAGGGCAAGGGCAAGGGCAAGGGCAAGGGCAAGGGCAAGGGCAAGGGCAAGGGCGAGGGCAAGGGCAAGGGCAAGGGCAAGGGCACTCGCGACGCATCAAGCAACGGCCACATCAAATCATAGCAACACCAAACAAAATCAGGTTCAAGATCGCGGGGAGAGTTCGTGCATCTTGGTCAGGATGGATTGTTCCCATTGGGGGGCTAGTACGTTCCAGTCCCAATCCTTTGCCATGTCGGCTCCGCGGGCGCCCATACGTGCGGATAGGGTGGGGTCGTTGACGAGTGTCTTGATGTGGGTGAAGAACTCGTCGTCGTTGGAGGCCAGGAGTCCGTTATGGTTGTGGATGATGCTGGGTGGCTCGAAGAATTTGAAGGCTACTAGGGGGAGTCCGCAGGCGGCGGCTTCTTGTAAGGATTTGGGCGCGCCTTCGGAGAGCGAGCAGAGGGCGAAGATGGAGGAGCGGCGAAGTTCGTCGGCTAGTTCGTGGGGAAGTTTGCGTCCGGCAAAGGTGAGGTTGGTGAGGTGGCGTTCGCAGGCCTGTTGGTGGAGAGGCGCGAGTTGGGGGCCGTCGCCGAACCAGACGAAGTCGGCGGAGGGATTTTGCGCGGCGGCCTGGAGAAACATTTCGGGACGTTTGTGCGGGGCGACGTGTCCGGTGCTGACGACGCGTGGGCGTGGGGGAGGATTTCTGTCGTGGGCATGGAAGAGAGAGGCGTCGATGCCGAGGGGGAGACAGGAAAATTTGTCGCCATAGAATGCGCGTCCCATTTTTTGCAGGAACGGGCTGATGGCGATGACGTGGTCGGCGACGCGGAGGAGGGCGTCAACGCGGCGGGAGGCCTTTTCGGGGAGAGGTTGGAGAAAAACTTTGTGTCCCGCGGCGTCTTCCAGTTGCGATGAGGATGCGGGGATGGCGAGTCCTTCGATGGTAGAGATGATGGGGACCCGGCGTCCGGTAAGAGCACGAAGGCGCATTCCCAGCAGGTCAAAGGCGGTGACGCCGGGATAGAAAATTCCAGTTGCCGGTTGCTGATAGAGCGCGACCAGGTGCGGCATCCACCCATGTCTTCGGAATAATTTGCTTGAGCTGACCTGAGTGGAGCTGGCGAGTGCGGGGTCTGCGGGGTCGTAGAAGATGGTTTGCCAATGCGCGCTGGGGTTGGAGAAGCGCGAGAGCATGGCCTTGGCATTCAGATTTTGCGCGTTGGTGTTCGCCGCGTCGATGAAGCGGGGCACGAAGATGCGATCGATCCGGTCAGGGTTCGCCATAGGTGTGCGTGCGAAACGCAAGTCTATCATTGGGAAGAAGAGCTAGTAGCGAGGGCGAGTAGGGAGTAGTGAGTGGGGAGTCGTGAGTGAGAGAGGCGAGGGGAAGGGCGAGGGCGAGGGCGAGTAGGGCGATGGGGAAGGGGCGGCTTTGCGAATGGTGTTGGATGTCCTTGCGCGGGGGATTGGTTCGGGCTTAGGATTTCTGCATTATCGGGAGGTCAACATGGCTGACGGTTCGATGGATTGCGAAAATGCTGGTAAAGATTCTGAGCGTAGAGATTCTGAGCGTAAAGAGAAGAAGAGTTCTTCGCGCCGGCAGTTTTTGAAGGCTTCGGGAGTGGCGGGCGCGGCACTGGTTGCGGGCGGATTGGTGGATACGAGTTCGGCGTCGGTGGCGGCGGGTGCGCCAGAGAATCCTGCGACGGCGGCGGCGATGCCGACGAGAAATTTGGGGAAGACGGGGTATCGCGTCGGCATCTTCAGTCTGGGTGGACAGGCGGCAATCGAGCAGCCGAATAATGAATCGGCTGCGGTGCCGATCGTGGAACGCGCACTGGATCTGGGCGTGAACTACATCGACACGGCGGCGATGTACGGCGGATCGGAACGATGGAGCCAGCGCTATATCGGCAAGGTGATGAAGCAGCGCCGCAAGGAAGCGTATCTGGCGAGCAAGACGCATGACCGGACGCGCGACGGTTCGCTGAAGCTGCTGGATGAATCGCTGAAGCTGCTGAACACCGATCATCTGGACGCATGGCAGTTGCACCACATCTCGACGCAGGACGATGTGGACCGCATCTTCGCCAAGGGCGGCGCGATCGAGGCCTTCCAACAGGCGCGCGAACAAAAGATGGTGCGCTTCCTTGGCGTGACCGGACATACGGACCCGGAGTTGCTGATGCAGTGTATCCAGCGATTTCCGTTCGACCAGATACTGATGGCGGTGAATGCGGCGGACCCGCATCATCTGAGTTTCCGAGAGAAGCTGTTGCCGCTGGCGGTGGAAAAGCAGATGGGAATCATCGGGATGAAGATTCCGGCGAGGGGCAGGATACTGTCCTCGTGGAAGCCGGATGCGAAACAGCACGGCGGATTCGAAGGGAAAGCAACTTCGTCGGGCACGCTGGCGATGAAAGAGGCGATGTTCTACGTGCTGACTCTGCCGGTGAGTACGGTGATCATTGGATGCGACACGATCGCGCAACTGGAAGAGAACGTGAAACTGGCTCGCGACTTCACCCCGCTCAACGAAACGCAGATGGGCGCGCTGGAGAAACGAACAGAGACCATCGCGAGACAGGCATTGTTCTTCCGAAGATGGGATGCGTAGGGAAGAAGTAGTTTTGAGCAAGAGAAAGCGGTCGCTGGTTGGCGACCGCTTTACTTTGGTACGACGCGCTAGTTAGCGACGTTGACCGTAGCCGGAGTTGTTGTAGGATCCGTCATATCCCTGGCGATATCCCTGGAGATAGTCGTTCTTGTAAGTGTTCTTGTCTCCGAAGCCTATCTGATAACCGCGGTCGGGGTGTTTGTATCCGGGCCCGTATTTTGCCTGACGACCTAGACCACGGTCGCGCGAGCCATCGGTCTGACCATCGCGGAATCCGTAATTGAAACCGGCGCGACCGTTGTTGCCGTAGTTCCCGTTATTGCCATTGCGACCGTAATTACCGTTCTGGCCGTAGCGTCCGCGATCTCGGTCGCGATCATGGTCACGGTCATGATGTCGATCTCGGTCGCGGTCACGGTCGCGGTCATCGCGGTCATCGCGATCACGATCCTGATTCTGCTGCCAGCCGGAGTTTGCGCGTCGGTCGTGATTGCGGTCTCGGTCAGGATATCCGTACTGCTGGGCCATTGAGGGCAAAGCCATTGCGGCTACCAGCGCGAAACTCGTTACTGCGATCCCTAATTTCATAGTTCCTCCCGGTGGTGCAGGGAGCCGTTTGGGCCCCTTGCCTGACGACGTGGCGCGTAGCAGTCAGGCCAGTTGAGGTTATGAACCCATGTGAGGGATTAGAGTTGCGCTGCGTTGCAGGATAGCTGCGGGACATTGACCTGTTATGCTCAGAAACAACGCTCAACAGTAAGGATCCTGTCCGTCTTGCCACCTATTCTGAACGCGAAAGAATTATCGAAGAGCTTTGGAGCGGCACCGCTATTCCAGAATGTCTCGCTGGTGGTGAACGAGGGCGATCGCATCGGGCTGATAGGGCCGAACGGCTCGGGAAAATCGACGTTGCTGCGCATTCTTGGCGGCACGGTCGATACCGACTCGGGCGAAGTCGCGCTGCGCAAGCGCACTCGCATGAGCTACGTAGAGCAGGAATCGCAATTCGAAGCGGGCGCTACGGTGACGTCGGTGGTACGTAAGGCACTGGCGACTACGGACATGGGCGACAGCGAGCGCGAAACGCTTTTTGCGGAGACGCTGGGGCGAGCAGGGTTCGCGGATCTGGAAGCGGAGGCTGCCGCGCTCTCCGGCGGGTGGCGAAAGCGACTGGCGATCGTGGAAGCGCTGGTGCGAGCGCCCGACATTTTATTGCTGGATGAGCCGACAAACCATCTGGATTTGGCCGGGATCGAGTGGCTGGAGAACCTGCTGAAGTCGGCGCAATTCGCCGCCATCGTGGTGAGTCACGACCGCTACTTTCTGGAAAACATCGCGAACGAGATGTCGGAATTGAATCGCACGTATCCGGACGGGATTCTGCGAGTGAGCGGAAATTACAGCGAGTTCCTGGAGAAGAAAGAACAATTCCTGCACGCGCAGGCAAAGCGACAAGAGGCGCTGGAGAACCGGGTACATTCCGAGATCGAATGGCTGCGGCGCGGAGCGAAGGCTCGAACGCGGAAATCAAAGGCGCGCATCGGCAAGGCCTTCGAGATGATGGGAGAGCTGGCCGACCTGAATGAGCGCACCAGGACGGCTTCCGCGCGCATTGATTTTTTCGCGAGCGACCGGCAGACAAAACGATTGATCGAAATGAAAGAACTGTCGTATGGATACGGCGGGCGCACGCTCTTTGAGAAGCTGAATTTCGCAGTGACCGCCGGGATGCGAGTGGGACTGGTGGGGCCGAACGGAAGCGGCAAGACTACGCTGCTGCGATTGTTGCGCGGTGACATGGAACCGGTGACGGGCGGGATAAAACGCGCTGAGCAATTGCGACTGGTGTACTTCGACCAGGACCGCGAACTGGACGAAGAGAAGACGCTGCGGGAAGCTCTGGCGGCGCATGGCGATTCGGTGATCTACCAGGACCGCGTGATTCACGTGGCTTCGTGGGCGGCGCGATTCCTGTTCACGAGCGAGCAACTGAATCAGCCGGTAAGCCGCTTGTCGGGCGGAGAACGCGCGCGAGTGCTGATCGCGCAACTGATGTTGCAGCCGGCAGACATCCTGCTGCTGGATGAACCGACGAACGACCTGGATATTCCGACGCTGGAAATTCTGGAAGAGAGTCTGCTGGAATTCAAAGGCGCGCTGGTGCTGGTGACGCACGACCGCTACATGCTGGATAGAGTTTCGACGATCGTGCTGGGACTGGATGGCCAAGGCGGAGCGGACGCGTTTGCCGACTACTCGCAGTGGGACCAGTGGCAGCAGGAGCGAGGGAGAGGCGCACAGGAAAAACCAGAGAAGACGATTGCGCCGAAGCCGGACGCGAACACAATCGCAGTGAAAAAAAAGCTGCCGTACATGGAGGCGCGCGAGTACGCGACTCTGGAAGCGCGCATTGCGGAGGCGGAACGCAAGCTGGCGGAGAAGCAAGAGGCGGCGAATGAGCCCGCGATCGCCACCGACGCCGACGGGTTGATGCAGGCGCACGAGGAAGTGGAAGCGGCGCAGCGAGAAGTGGATCGGCTGTTTGCGCGATGGGCTGAACTGGAAGAGAAGCTGCAATAGGAGGAGAGCAAGAATCTCCGCTGAATGGCGCGGCATCTGCTGGATAGGGAGCGCTTCTATGCAAGGCAAGATTGTGATCATCACGGGCGCGAACGGCGGATTGGGCGCGAGCGTCACTGAAAGTTTTCTGGCTGCGGGCGCGACGGTGGTGGGGGTCTCCCGTTCGATGAAGCAGAGCGATGTTGCGAACGAGCAATTCACCGCCTTGGCCGCTGACCTGACGAAAGCTGCATCGGCGCGCGAACTAGTGCAGACGGTGCTCTCGCGATTCGGACGAATCGACGTGTTGATTCATGGGATGGGTGGATTTGCCGCGGGCCTGGTTCACGAGACGGAAGACGCGACCTGGCAAAACATGCAGGACCTGAATCTGACTTCGGCATTCCATGTTCTTCGCGAGGTGATACCTGCGATGCGCAAGGAGCGCTACGGGCGCATCGTCGCCGTGGGCAGCGATGCGGCGGAAGAGCCTCATGCCGGGCTGGGCGCTTACAGCGTTTTCAAAAAAGGGCTGGACACGCTGGTGCAGGTGGTAGCGGCGGAGAACAAAGAGTTCTGCATCTCGGCCAACGTGGTGTTGCCAGGAACGATGGACACGCCTGCTAACCGCAAGGCGATGCCGAATGTGGATCCCGCTAGGTGGGTGCAAGCGAAGCGAGTGGCGGAGCTGATTCTATCGCTTGCAAGTGAGCCTATCGTGGAGCGCACCGGACAACTGATTCGGGTGGTCTGATAGGTAAGTTTGGCTATAGAGGAACTGCATCTCCTCGCGACCTGCAGATTCAATAACGATAGGCGGGAAAAAGTTTGATAGACCATTACCGAAGTTGTCAGCTAGGCTGCGAGAGATGGCTCCGCGACAAAACCTTGTCTCCTGATTCCCTCTGCACGTTCCCACCACCACCACACAAGAATGTAGCCAACCTCGGGAAACAAAAAAGGGGAGCCGTTTCCAGCTCCCCAGTCGAGGCCCAGTTCTCTTAGCAGTTGCACTTAAAGAACCTGCATGCGCGCCTTAAAGTGAGGCGCGCACTCTAGCTAGAACGAGTATCGGACGTAAACCCCCATCATGTGTGAGTCCGCCGAGGCATACTTGGAATTCAATACCAGGAAGCGAACCGCGTTGGTCTGCGGATCGATGGTCCCGGGTGCCGCAGTTGCGCTCTGCACAGGCATGTAAGGTGTCACGTTGTCCGTTTGGAAGTCCTCCAACCGATAGGGCGAGAAGACGTAGCGGACCCCCGCCTTCCAGTTCGTGGCGAACTCATAAGACGTGTCGAGGTAAAGCTCCTGGAACCTGCTCGTCACATCCGGGAATGGGCGGGCTACAGCATCGATGGGGAAGAGCTGAGTTGGGAATGGGTTTGTAGTGGTGATCCTCTGGTCAGCAAACGAGAGGTCATAATTTGCGCTGAACTGCCACTTGTTGTTGCTGCTCACCGTGTTGAAAGCGAGGCCAAAACTGTCAACCTTGTCTCGCGTGCTCCGATCCCATTCGTCGCTGGGAGCGAATTCATTCGGTGCATTCTCTTTGGCAATGGAGCGGTATCCGTAACCGATGCGCTCATGGTTGTAGTAGGCAGCCATGCCCCAACGGTCGCTGGGAGCGTAGTTGGCTTCCACACCAGCCACGCCTCGGATGTACTTGTTCAGTCCGAAGAAGTTCTTGTCATGCGCCTGACTCAGATAGCTGTAGTTTGCTGACACCAGCCAAGGGCCCTTGCCGCCAAAGTTCAGAACAATCGACGGATTGTTCGTTATGCGGCGGTCCTGATCGAAAGCGCGAAGCTCTTCAAACTCGTTCGGCGCGCGAACGTACGCGCTCTCGGGCTTGCGGTCGCCGTAGTGGTAAGTGACCTTAGCGTTGAACCACTTTGCCGGTTCGGCGATGAGACTGGTATCGCCGCCCCATTCGTTAAGCCGGGCTACCTGCCGACGGGTCCGGTTCCAGGTTTCCAAAGTTGGAGCTACCCGGAGCTGGAACTGCCGACTGGGCCGCCAGACGGCTTCGACGGAAGCGTTCTGACGCAGGTACGAGCTGGGAACCTCGAAAGCAGTCACCGGAGTGCTATCGAAATTGCTCGTCCAGAAGGAGCTCATATCGATAATGCCGGGGAGGTTGACGATCGCGGTCTGGTTGTCGAGATTGTAGGCGCGGTAATGAGCGGTGAGCAGCAGCGTCTTCCAATGACGGGTACCGAGAACCGCATTGCCGGTGGTCGTGTTCACTTTGCCATTCAGATTGGGTTGCGGCAGAGTTGCAGGGTCTGTGACCACAACGCCAGCCGGAACACCAGCGAAAACCGCACTGCTGAGCGTGTACGGATCAAACGCCGAGTCCTGTCGGCGCATGCTGTAAGCCAACAGCGCGGAGAAGAAGCTGTCTGCCGGCAATTTCAAACGACCTTGCACGGTAAACGTATTCGCTCGGTTATCCGGATTGATGTAAAGCTGGTCGCGGTCGAAGCGCCACCGCCCGGCGGTACCCGGCGCGGCCCCCGGGGCTGCGTTAGACAGCGCCGTGACTTCAAACGGGTTGGTGAAGACGAGATTTTTAATGTCGTTCTGGAACCACGATCCCGTGTAATCGACCCGGATCATGCCCAAACTTCCCCGGTAGCCGATGCCGGCGCGAACCGCGGTGTTACGGTAATCGATGGGCTGCGGCATTTCGTTGGAAAAAGCCAACCAAGTTGCGCCTGCGCCTATCGGGCCTGCCGTGCGGTTGTACGCGCCCACACCCGTCGGTCGATGCCCGGTATTGTGTTCGTACATCACGTTGGCGTTGACGAACCAGTGATTGGTCAGATGGAAGTCCTGGTCGAAGAGGAATCTTTGACGGCGTGTTTGTAAACTGCGGAGCGCCGTGTTTGCAACCAGATCGTTGACGAGGCTGATTCGGGTAGGATCGTCCAGCGCAGCCTGGAAGGCACTGCGAAACGCCGTAGGAAGCGTGAACACGCCCGGGGACGTTTCCGCATACGGCGACGTTACTCCGCGGCTGATGTAATTCGGCCAGGAGATGAAACGGAACGCACTACGGCTAACCCCAAATTTCTCTAAAACCAGGCGGTAGCGTTGATCCTTCTGGCCTGCATCAAGTCCCGTGCCAAGCAGAGACCACCGGCTACCATCTTGTCCCACAGCGTTTTTGACGTTGAATTGTTCTACCTTCCCGGGCTGCTGGGAGGTTGGGCCGGTAATCAACGAAGAAAGGCTCCTAGGGTTGGAATCCAGCTTAGATGATGGCATCCAAATCTCAACACTTTTCGAGTGATGGTCCAACTTCATGAAGATTCTTAGTTGAAGACGTTCGGAAATTTGTTCAAGCGATCTGGCCGCCCAACAGGCTCAAGGATACTGATGCCCCAAAAAAATAAGCTCACATCGCGTCCATGGTTGCCGTCATTCTAAATACGGACACGACACGGACAAAAATTCATCCAGGTTCTATGAAATTGTTTGGAATTGATGAGGCGGATGGTGAGCGCGGTAGGAATCGAACCTACAACCTACTGAACGAGGCCGAAAAAAAAGCCGCCCGGGTGAGGGCGGCCTCTAACCTCTGGAAGCTATTTCAGTTTCACCTGCACGATTCCTGTGCTGTAGTTTCCCAGCGAACCACGCGTTCCGCCACATGTGCCGAACGGAGTCGCCAGGTACTCCGTGAACGTACAGGTCTGCGCTACGTATTCCTGCGCAAACCAGATCGTATTCCCATCCACTGCGGCAGCACCATAGTCGCCCCAGCGTGGACGCGAACTGCGAAACGCAGCCGCGTACCCGGAGAATCCGTCCTGCGGACCCGCGCCCGCTAAGGCAACGTGTACATCGCCGGCTCCAGACACTGGATCAAGGGAGGAATACCCCACGCTTGGGAAGTCATTGTCGCCCGATAGTGTGTACGAGATAACGCCTCGGCCGTTGCCAAGTGCGGCAATCGACGGATAGGTAACGTTCGTACCTGCTAATCCAATGTAGCCTTGATTAGCGACCTTAGCCTTAAGCGATGAACCGGACAATTGTGGAGTAAGAATGTAGTACGCGATTCCGGCACGTGGACGGGTATCGCCATCTATTAGCAGTCCAGTATCCAATGCTCCCCATAACTTGCCGTTTGCGTACGAGACCTGCTGAATACGCGAGTCGTTGGCGTTCAGCAGGGACTCCGTATAGCTTGGCTGGAGAATAGCCCCAACTCGCGGCGCGCAAGTCGGATCCGCAGTGCACTGACCTAGTGGAGTGTCGCCCAATTTCTGATTTGCCCGTTGGAAGATCGCATAGGGCAGAACCGTCGTTGCTCCCACCAGCAACTGCACATTAGGAGTAGCAGAGTCCAGAGTAGAGGTGTTCGTCACAGCCCAAGTCAGCATGCTGTCGGAGAAACCGGAATCGGTAAACACGGCGCGCGAACTCATGAAGTACTCTGTGCCGCCATTAGCAAGTTGATTGCTGCCGAGCGGGGATTGAGCAGGCCAGACTGTGAACCCTACTCCGTCGGGCCCCAAGTTTGAGGTGTCCAGTAACGTCACATTCACGGATGCATCGCCGCGCCCCAGTGCACGCTTCGACAAGGCGTAAATCTCTGCTTCGCTAAAGCCGCCTGCAAACAGCGGAAACTCATTCGCCGATAAATACAAGCCGTAGGCATCCGCCCCGATATGAGGATAGTCGGCAAAACACGCGGTTGGATTCGTGACGAATGATGGGGGCGGAGGTGACGAAGGCAGTCCTGGGCAATGATGATTCGGCGTACCTTCCGTGCCATCGTTCTGCGTCGGAATGTGATAGATGTTCCAGGATCCACTAGGATCGCTATTTGTCGTTACCGCCAGATCCAAATGGCTTCTTCCTGTGCTCCTTCCGGTAGAGGGCTGCGTGTCAAAAGTCAGCACCGCCAGATAGAACTGGTGCGTGTCAGGGTCGAATAGACAAACTGGATCGGTGATGGAGGGGCCTCGAGCGCCAGTCGTGCGATTGATAGCTGCCGGGTATCCGTAAAAAGTATTCAGATCCATGCTTGCGATCACGGACGTGCCGGCCGTGGTAAGGACTTTGAATACATCGTTTGTCGCTTCTACGACGAAACCATTGCCTACGCAGAGCGCCTGATCCGGAGGTTCCACGGAAAACTGATTACCCCCGTTGGAAAATCGCTGATCAAAGAAATTCAAGCCCTGCAGCGCTTGCAGTACTTCAGGATTCGATTTCGTCTTTTTGCCTCCGCGGGCGGATCTCGCCGGACCACTATGCTTAGCGATGGTGCGATTAACGCCACGGTCGGCAGCATCACTGCCAGCATCTGCTCCCTGATCGACAGCAAATTCGTCATTCGTGACTGCGTCTCCACCGGTTGGCAAATCCTTCACGGATGAGGTCCCGGCCAGCGGAACTTTAAGCTGTTGAGCAGCAAGATTATTCGAAAGCCCGAGCGACAATGCGATCACAAGAACTGCGAGCGCTAATTGAGAACGGAGTGACATTTGTTGATCTCCTTAAAGATGGAAAATGCCGACCCACTTGAATGAATAATTTCTGAGTGGGAGCAGTGGCGTTGGCTTCGAGCCCTCTCAAGTTGTCATCGTTTACTGATAAGTTTTGCCCGGAGCTAATAGATAGGAGACTGTTTGGATATTAGCCCTTTAAAGTGCATTGTGCGGAGTTGAGCGAATATTCTTGAGGCTTAGCCTCTTAGGATTAAGTACCTGGTTTTTTACCAATAAAGCTCGGCGTAAGGTAGCCGAGGCGATATGGGGTCGGCGCGCTTCTGCCGCTTAAGAAAAAGTCACGATGCGGCGGCGGGCTGGAAATTTCGGCGGCCTTCGTAGTTACTTCCTCGTTACGAACCACAAGCGGAGCCGCTGGCGTCGCGCTTCGGCTCGTGGAGAGTGAGTCGGTTGGGGTTCAGGCGCACGCCACGCGAAACCGTGTCCCGCTCAATGCTCACAAGAACGCTACCTTGTTAAAAAACTACGGGCTGGAATGCGGACTGGAAATTCCGGAAATCACTATATAAGTTATTGCGGGACAATAACTTAGGCGAGAGCTGGTCTCGACCGTGAGAGAATACCCAGTGGTCAGAATTCCATGTAAGTGCTTGATTTTTAGGAGGATGGTGAGCGCGGTAGGAATCGAACCTACAACCTACTGATTAAGAGTCAGTTGCTCTGCCAATTGAGCTACGCGCCCGTCCGAACGATTACGAAACATTCCTTGAGATGGTAAAGGAAAACAGGGAGTCGCACAGAGGAACTGCTCGGCTTCTTCCTGGATGGCTTGTCTCGTGTGTCCAAAAACAGTTTACAAAACATTGTGCCATTCCTGCAACACAGGAACGTAAGAACTGGCGATAATGCGACATTTTCTTTTGCAGGCACTCTTTGCAGGCATTGCCTTGCAGGCATCGCCGTCGCAAGCACTGCGGTCGCAATCCATCGCCGATTCTGCGGATACTGTTTGCAAAAGAGAAGCCGCCTGGCTCGGCGGCTTTATCGGCAAGATTGTCGGCCTACTCGATCTGTATCAGTTCGCCGACACTTATGTCACGCTGCTGTTCTTTCAGCGTTTGCGGAGCGCGCCAGAAATCCATGTAGCTCACTTGATGCACGCAGCTTACGGTGCAATGCGGCGCGCAGCCTTTTTCCGTTATGTACTCGCGGCGGATGTCGGCCACGCTGTATTCGGAAAGCGGCGTTCCCGGGTATCCGCGCTGTTGCGAGCAATAGTGGACGAGACCCTCTTCGCAGATGTAGATGTAGCGGGCTCCGGCGCGGCAACGCCAGTTGTTGGGCTTGCCGTCGGCAATGTTGTCCTGGAAATAATTCAGGCGCGAATAGTGTGTGCGCTCCAGGTTCTTCATCTTCATGAAGACTTCGCGTTCCTTCGCCTCCAGGGGACGTAGCTGTCCACCGCCGTCGTGGATGATGCCGACGGTGGAGGTGAATCCAAGCTGGCGGGCGCGACGCCCAACGACCAGCGCGTCGTGCGGATCTTTCATTCCTCCGCCGACCACGCTATTGATGTTCACGTGGAAGTCGGCGTATTCACTCAGCAGTTGCAGCTTTTTATCCAGAACCTTCAGGCTCTTTTTCGAGACTTCGTCGGGCATCACGTTGTCGATGGAGATCTGCATGTGATCGAGGCCGGCGTCGTTGAGGCGCTTGATGCGGTCGGCGGTAAGCAGGTATCCATTGGTGATCATGCCGGTGATGATGCGCTGTCCGCGAATGTAGCTGATGAGTTCGTCGAGGTCGGGATGCAGGAGGGGCTCGCCGCCGCTGATGGTCACGATGGTAGTGCCCAGACGCGACAAGTCATCGATGCGCTGCTTCATCGTATCGATGGGCACCGGCTTCGATGTGGTGTCGTACTCGTTGCAGTAGGTACACGCGAGATTACACTTGCGCATGGGAATGATGTGAGCCATGACGGGATGGTCGGTGGAGACGATTCCCTTGGCGATCATTGCCAACTCACGCAGGCGGCGCTCTACGGCACGATAGGTACGACGAAACCCTTGTTTCCTCTTGGACATACGTTGTGATTCTCTATTACACCATAAATCATAAATGGGGGTGGAAGCGGTTCGGGCTATTCAGTCACTTTTGGGGCCCGATTGGCGATTTATGCGGAGCGGATGGGACAGCGTCTAAGGTGACTTGGCTGAATCCGTTGTCTTCTACTTCTATTGGATATCGCGCCAAGGCAATTCGGACCACTTTTATGCAACCGGCAACTGCTCGTCGCGCTCGAATGGTAATCTTGATTTTCGGGTAAACGTTTTGCGGAGTTTCGCCGATTCCCATCTAAGACATTCAAAATGACAGAGAAACTTCTCGCTCAGCGCGCCTCTGGAATCCTGCTTCATCCCACCTCGTTGCCCTCTCGCGGCGGCATCGGAGACCTTGGGCCCGCGGCTTATGAATTCGCGGATTTCCTTTTCGCCGGCAAGCAGACGCTGTGGCAGGTGCTGCCGCTGGCGCCCGCTGGAATGGGCAACTCACCTTATTCCGCGACCTCGGCCTTTGCCGGCAATGTGTTGCTCATCAGCCTGGAACGTCTTGCGGATCGAGGACTGATCGAGCGCTCTTGGATAGAGATGCAGTCAAAGGAATGTGACTGCGTGGACTTCGCTGCGGTTGCGAAGGCAAAGCTTCCGCTGCTGGAAGAGGCTGCACGAAAATTCCTGGCCAGCGCTTCCGGAGATGCGCGTGCGCGTTACGACCGGTTCCTCGGCGAGAACGCCTGGTGGCTGGAAGACTTCGTCCTCTTCGATGCCTTGCGCAAGCGCTTTGGCGGCGAAAGCTGGAACAAGTGGCCGCACGAACTGGCACATCGCGAGAACGACGCGATTCACTTCAAGCGCGAGGAAC
>JBBRZF010000092.1:0-13495 GCA_038236965.1 Terriglobales bacterium
AAACGAAGTCGTGCCTGCGGCACTTGAAACGAAGTCGTGCCTGCGGCACTTGAAACGAACACGACGGCTCATCGACGCGACCCACCACTGCCGTTGTGGGCTAACGAATTCCGGCGACTGCGGCGGAGATGGAATCAAGATGGTCGGTCGGCTCGATCTAAAACCTAAGAACAATCCTTCGCAGTTACAATGCATTCATGAGCTCTGGCGTGTCGAGAGTGTGGCTTGCTTTTTTCGTGGTGTTGCTGATTGCTTCTGCGGCAGTGGCGCAAGCACCTGCGTCGGCGTCGGACGATGGGGGCAAGCCGAAGACGGTTGCGACGCCAGTCGCGGCTGCACGTGTTCCCGAGGCACCGTCGGCGCACCGCTTCTGGGACCGCGAGAACAGATTGCTCTTTGCCGGCATCGGGGCGAGCCGCATGCTCGACTACTACTCGACGCGCAACATGCTGTCGCGCGGGCGAGAGGAAATACTGTTGCCCGATGACGTGGCCGACAATGCCGGCGCACTCGCCGCTCTGGAGGCCGCCGGAACGGCAACGTCGATCGGCATCTCCTGCCTGCTGCATCGCACCGGACATCACAAGTTGGAGCGCTGGCTTTCCATCGGCCACATCGGCGTCACCACGTTTGGTGGAATCCGCAACTACGCGCTGGAGTCGAAGCGTCCGTAGGCTTCGGACTGAAGAGCGAGGTTTCGTAGGTTTTGTATACCGCAACCCCAACTTCTGCGACGGGCTAGAGGAAATCCTGCTGCCCGATTACATCCCCAACATCCGTCAGCCAGAACGCGTATTTACTGTTTCTTGCGCTTGCGTTCGACTTTGGGCCAGTACTCGAATTCTGGCGCGTAGAGTTCGCTGTCGAGGTCGGTGACGCGCTGCTGCATGCGTGTTTGCGCGTCGGCGATGGCGCGGTTGTAAATCACTGCCCCGATTTCTTCGAGGAAGAAGTCGAGCAGCAAACTCGCGGGCAGGTCTCCGATGGGTTCGGGAAGGTTTTCATCGCAGTATCGTTTGATGGAAGCGATGGCGTCGGCGCGTTGCTGCTTGGGGAGTTCGATGGTAATCATCTGGCGGGTTCCTCGGAGAGACGATTGTGCCACGGGGGCTAAAGCGGTTGGACTAAAGTCGTGCCTTGATACAGCGCAACGCAAAAGCCAAACAAAAGTCAAAAGCAAAACAAAGGTCAAAAACAAAAGCAAAAGCCAAACATAAGGTCAAAAACAAAACAAAGGGTCTCTCCCCTTCGCTGCGCTCCGGTCGAGATGACGAGAGTGGGGGTTGGGGTCGAGATGCCGGGGTGGGAGGTAAACTATTCCCATGCGTCTCGAAAACAAGATTGCTCTCATTACCGGCGCCAGCGCCGGAATTGGTCGCGCGTGTGCGCTGGCCTTTGTCCGAGAAGGTGCGCGCGTCGCGCTGGTTGCTCGGCGGCGCGAAGCGCTGGACGCCTTCGCGCGCGAGATTGCTGCCGAGCACGGTTCGGATTCCGTCGTGGTTCTTCCGGGCGATGTGGGAGTTCGTGCCGACATCGAGCGCGTGGTGGCGGCTGCGGTCGAACGCTTTGGCGGATTGAATGTTCTGGTGAACAACGCCGGCGCGCTGATTGCCGGCACGGCCGAGTCGCATACGGAAGGAGAGTGGGACGCGATCTTCGACGTCAACGTGAAGGGGTTGTGGCTGCTTTCGCGCACGGCGATTCCGCACATGCGGCGGGCGGGCGCGGGGTCGATCATCAACGTGTCGTCTGTGTTGGGGCTGGTGGGTGCGCGGAATCGGGTGGCGTACGCGGCTTCGAAGGGCGCGGTCACGCTGATGACGAAAGCGATGGCGCTGGATCATGCGGACGAGCAGATACGCGTGAACTGCATCTGTCCGGGCATTGTGGAGACGGAGATGGTTGCCGACTTTGTGCGCAATGCTCCCGACCCGGAGCTGGCGCGAAGTCAACGCGTCGCGCTGCATCCCATGGGACGTTTTGGTCAACCCGATGACATTGCCGCTTGCGCTGTGTTTCTAGCGAGCGATGAATCGAGTTGGGTTACGGGTGCAGCCATTCCGGTAGACGGCGGTTACAGCGCCATCTAGGCGTGCGCGCGTGCGTTTTATGTGAGAGTCCCTTTCGAAGCATCATGGCATTGGTCCCACTCTGGCGAACGGCGATTGAATGGACACCAAGGAGCGTTCTAGACCATCGCGCTGTCTTCGTAACACCATTCCCAATTCTCGCCAGGCTCGAACGACTTCATGATGGCGTGCTTCGTCTTTTGGAAATGCGCGGTCGCATGTTTGCCCATGGATGAATCGCAACAGCCGACGTGTCCGCAGACCTCGCACATTCGCAACTGTACCCAGTGTTGTCCCAGTTCCAGGCACTCCTTGCATCCCTTGCCGCTGGGTGTGGCGTTCTTGTTCACTTGATTGCGGTGCGCACAGCTTGCCATATGAGTTCCTCTGCGAGGTAAGATTCCGTCCTACTCTATGTCGATGCAGTTTCCGTGGATGGCGGAGGGGCCGCCGCGTGAAGGGAGCGCAGTCGGTATAATCACTGCTAGCGCTAATCAGCGGGAAGGAACATAGAAAATCCAGTGAGTTCTCACATGCATGCTCCCCATGGAGGCGCGCCGCAGGGTCCACAGGCGCTGCCTGGTGTTTCCAACATCATCGCCGTCGGTTCCGGCAAAGGCGGAGTCGGTAAGACCACGCTGGCTGTGAACCTGGCGCTGTCGCTCGCGCGTCTCGGACACAAGGTCGGACTGCTCGACGCCGACATCTACGGTCCCAACGTCCCGCTCATGCTCGGCACCTCCGAGGCTCCGCAAATGGTGGGAGAGAATCGCATCCTTCCGCCCGAGCGCTACGGAATCAAGATGATCTCCGTGGGCCTGCTCAATCCGGGAGACAAGGCTCTGGTATGGCGCGGACCGATGTTGCACTCCATCATCAAGCAGTTCCTCTCGCAAGTGGAGTGGGGCGAACTCGATTACCTCATCGTCGATCTGCCGCCGGGAACCGGCGACGTCGTCATCTCGCTGGTGCAGACCGTTCCGCTGACCGGAGCCGTGGTGGTCACCACGCCGTCCGATGTTTCCTTGCAGGACGCGCGCAAGGCCATCGAGATGTTCAAGCAGGTGAAGGTGGATATCCTCGGCATCGTCGAGAATATGAGCTTCTTCATCTGCCCGCATTGCAGCCACGAAGTGGACATCTTCTCCAAGGGCGGAGGCACTCGCCTGTCGGAGCAGTTTGGAGTTCCATTTCTTGGGGCCATCGCGCTCGATGCCTCGATACGGCAAGGCGGAGATTCCGGACACCCGATCGCTCTCGAAGGCGACAAGTCCGAGCACGCGAAGAGCATCTTCGAATTCGCGAATAATGTCATCGCCCG
Organism: Terriglobales bacterium; assembly: GCA_038236965.1. Classification (GTDB taxonomy): domain Bacteria; phylum Acidobacteriota; class Terriglobia; order Terriglobales; family Acidobacteriaceae; genus JBBRZF01. The sequence goes on from JBBRZF010000092.1 coordinate 3,391, forward strand.
GGCGAAGGAAGTTACCTCGGCGGCGGGCGATAGCGTGATATCGATCGACTAACTCTCAGAGTTTCTTCAACAAAAGGGGCGCCCTCTTGGCGCTCCTCTTTGTTTCCTCTTATATAAAGGAAAGCGCTGTTAGCGAGTTCCAACTGGCAACTGGGAACCGGCAACTGGCAACTGCTTTGCCTCCCACCACTTAGCACTCTCCCTAAAAGACTGCCAAAGCCGCGTTGACACTGCTTGCCGACCTCCCTAGAATGACAGAGAGCCCACAGAATCCAAAAGCTAAGCCTCTGCATCTAAAGGAGATGTCAGCCTAGCTGGCGAAGTCGGAAATCCTATGCCTGCATCTATCGGACGCCGCGAAGAACAGATACTGACGGCCATCATCGAGACCTATGTCTCGACCGGTGAGCCAGTCGGGTCGCGAACTCTCTCGCGTCTGAATCCCGAAGGTCTGAGTGCGGCCACCATTCGCAACGTCATGGCCGACCTTGCTGAATCCGGATTATTGGAACAGCCGCATACTTCTTCCGGCAGGATTCCCAGTTTGAAGGGCTATCGCTATTACGTTGAGAAGCTTTCTGGCGCGGTGAAGATTTCGGAAGCCGACGAGCAGAACATTCAGCAATGGTTCCAGGGCACGAACGATGTGCAGGATTTCATGGAGCGAACGTCGCACGTGCTTTCCACGCTGACGCATGGCGTCGGAGTGGCCGTCGCCGCCGGTGGTTCCAAGACCGCGCTTGAGCATGTTCACTTTCAGCGCCTGGCGGAATACAAGATTCTCGCCGTCGTGGTCACCAAGGGCGGACTGGTTCGCGATCGCGTGTTGCGCGTCGAACGCGATCTGTCGCAGAACGATCTCGACCTCGCGTCGCGCTACATCAACGACAACTTCCGCGGCTGGACGATGGACTCCATCCGTGAAGAGCTTGCGCGGCGACTTGAGCAGGAGCGCAGCGAGTACGACCGGCTGATGCGTTCCATCGAAGACCTCTGCCGCAATGGCGCTCTGGTCACCGAGAACGCGTTGCACGGAGTCTACGTGGAAGGCACGGCCAACCTGGCCATCAACGAGCAGGATTCGCAGCGCTTGCATGAGTTGCTGAAGACGCTGGAAGAGAAGCAGCGCATCGTCGATCTGCTTTCCGCCTATCTCGATGTAAGGCAGGAAGCTGTGCGCGTCGTCATCGGATTGGAAGACGCGATACCGCACCTCAGTAATTTTGTTCTAATCGGTACCCCGGCGCGCGTAGGCGGAGAGGTTCTGGGATCGCTGGCCGTTATCGGCCCGGCACGCATGGATTACCAGCACACCATCTCGGCCGTGTCTTACATCGCACGCCTCTTCGACAAAGTCCTTAACGACGATTCGGAATAATAAATTCATGGCAAATACAGACGAAAAGACGAACGGAGACGCGATGCGTCTCGACCTGGATCACGAACTGCCCGAGCAGGGAACTGCGGACGAAGCTGGTGCGATGGAAAATCAGTCGCAGCCGATGACCGCCGCAACTGCCGAACTCGATACCGAACTCGACCGCCTGCGCTCAGAGCGCGCGACCTATCTCGACCGCCTCGCGCGTCTGCAAGCGGAGTTCGATAACTATCGCAAGCGCAGCGCCCGTGAGCAGCAGGAGTTCCGGGACTACGCGCTGGTGGATGCGCTGAAGCAGTTGCTGCCCATCCTTGACAGTCTTGACCGCGCCACACGGGCAGAGAACGTTACCGCGCCCGATTTCCGCGCCGGTATCGAACTCATCGACCGCCAGTTCCACGATGTGCTGAGCAAACTGAACGTCGAGCCCATCTCCGCTGCGGGCAATCCCTTCGACCCCACGCTTCACCAGGCGATCCAGATGGTGGAGACCACGGAGGAGAAGGACAATCACGTTCTTGATGAACTGCAGCGGGGATACAGATTGCGCGATAGACTGCTGCGACCCGCCATGGTGCGCGTCGCGAGTAATCCCAAGAAATAAAAGAATTCAGCAGTAAGGAAAAAGACTCTGGCTACTAACACCAAACGCGACTATTACGAAGTTCTCGGTGTCTCCCGCTCGGCGGGCGACACCGAGATCAAAAGCGCCTATCGCAAGCTGGCAATGCAATTCCACCCCGACCGCAACGCCGAACCCGGCGCGGAAGAGCGCTTCAAGGAATGCAGTGAAGCCTACGCCATCCTGAGCGACGGACAGAAGCGGGCAGCCTACGACCAGTACGGACACGCCGCGGTGAATGGAGGCGGCGCGGGCGCTCCGGGCGGCTTCGGCTTCAGCGCCGACGTGGACTTCAGCGACATCATCGGCGAGATGTTCGGTTTCGGCGACATGTTCGGCCAGCAGCGCGGAGGCTCGCGACGCACGCGTGCGCAACGCGGCGGCGACCTGCGCGAAGACCTCACGCTTACTTTCGAGGAAGCGTGCTTCGGCGTAGCCAGGGAGATCGAGATTCGTCGCCACGAACCTTGCGCGACTTGCCACGGCACGGGCGCAGCGCCCGGCAAGCAGCCGACCACCTGCCGCAGTTGTTCCGGACGCGGACAGGTTCGTTATCAGCAAGGATTCTTCAGTATCTCGCGCACCTGCCCGGCATGTCAGGGCGTTGGCACCACCATCAGCGACCCGTGCAAGGGATGCAAGGGCAACGGCCTGGTGATGGGAACCGAGCGACTGGAAGTGAAGGTGCCTGCCGGAGTGGAAGAGGGAACTCGAATCCTCTTTACCGGACATGGCGAAGCGGGAGCCAACGGCGGGCCAGCAGGCGACGTCTACGTCGTGCTGCACGTGAAGGAGCATCCCTTCTTCGAGCGCGAAGGCAAGGACCTCTACTGCGTCGTGCCAATTTCGTTCGCGCAAGCGGCCATCGGCGCGGAGATTAAAATCCCAACTCTCGAAGGCGAGACCGTACTCAAAGTTCCCGAAGGCTCGCAGACGGCAACGAATTTCCGGATGCGACACAAGGGCGTTCCCATCCTGAACGGACACGGACGCGGCGACCTCTTCGTAGAGATCAAGGTGCAGACGCCCGGCAAACTGAATAAGCGTCAGCGCGAATTGCTGCAGGAACTGGATTTGATCGGCAAGGTGGAGAACAAGCCAGAACGCCGCTCGCTCCTGAGCAAAGTGAAAGACATCTTCGGCTAGGTTCTTCGCCAGAAAATGAATTGCACCAAAAGGCCGCCCTAACCGGTGGCTTTACTCTAGTGATTGTTTGTTCTTGCTTTTCAAATTGCCAAATTACCCGATTACCAGATTAAAATTGCATGACTCGCCGCCGCTGGATCGCCGATGAAGTGACTGCCGACCGATGCGCTCTGACCGGAGCGCACGCCGCGCATCTGGCCCGTGTACTGCGGGCGAAGGTTGGTCAGGAGTTCGATGTGGCCGCCGGAGATGTGGTGCGCCACGCTGTCGTGACCAGCGTAGCCGACGATCGCGTCGAGTTCTCTTTGGGCGAAGTGATCGACTCGATGGAAGACACGCGGCTTACCCTGCTGCTCGCCGTCTTCAAATTCGACCGCTTTGAGTGGGCGCTGGAAAAATGTACGGAGCTGGGAGTCTCGCGCATCGTTCCCGTGATAGCCCGGCGAACGGACGCCCACCTGGCACAGGCGGCGGAAAAGCGCGTGGAGCGCTGGCGCAAGATCGTCCGCGAGGCCGCCGAGCAATCCCGCCGCATCGCTCCCCCGAAGATTACCGAGCCCTTAAAGCTGAAGCAGGCGCTCGCGACGGAGGCTGCCATCCGCAGCGTGCTTTCGGAGACCGAGAAGTTCACTACTCTGCGCGAAGTGGTGGAGACGAACGAGGAGGCGGACTCGCTGGCGCTCGCCATCGGCCCCGAAGGTGGCTGGGCGGAAGAGGAATTAAAGGCCTTTATCGAGGCGGGATGGATATCGGCTTCGCTGGGTGGCACCATTCTGCGCGCCGAGACGGCGGCCATCGCCGCAACGACGATTGCGAAGCTGCTCTAAGCAGCCCAAAAGCAAAAAGCCGCCACGGAATTCACGGATAAAGAGCTACAGATCACTCGTGGAGGGACAACATTTTCTCGGAAATTCCGAGCCTGCCTTTTGAAACCTTCGAAACTTTGGAAACCTGTGAAACCTTCTCCTAAGAAACCTTCGAAACCGAAAAAATTATTCCCTCATAAATAAGTGAAGGGGACGCTTTCGCGTCCCCCGTTGAAGTTCGGTCAATGGACCAGTTACTTCTTTTTCTTTGCGGCCTTTTTCGCGGGTTTCTTTGCAGCCTTTTTCGTTGCCATGGTGTCTATTCTCCCTTTCGATTTGTCATCGATATTGCAACGATGGAATGTTGCAATTTCCTAGTTGTATAAGTTGATTGAAAAACTAAGTCAAGAGAAAAAACGAAGCGTCACCGGGTGGGAACCTCCCTCTTCCTTCGGTTTTCTCCGCTCCGCAACCTTCCTGTCAGTCGCCCGGATTTCGTTCGGTGCGTTCGTGAATTTTTCGACATGCGTTTTGCCTAGTGTTCGTGCACCTTCGCGCGATTCTAGAAAATCGACTCTCATTTCATCAGCACGCGCATGAGGACTCCGGTGAAGGCGTCGTGCATCGCATGGGCCATCATGGCGGGTCGAAGATTTTTTTTGAAAATCACCAGCGCGGAGAACATCATGCCGAAAATCGCGATGAGGAGCATCCTCTGCAAACCTTCATATCCGTGTGCCAAACCGAAGACCAGAGAGGCTCCGATGGCGCCGATCCAAACGCTCTTGGTAAGCGATGCGAACTGCCTCTGGAAGTATCCGCGGAAGAGGATTTCTTCGACGAATCCGGCGGTCGCGCTCACCAGAAAAAAGACATACATTTCAGCGTTGGTACGCGGCGCCAAAAAACCTATCTGCTTGCGAACGTCGTCGATTTTTTTCGCCACGTCGTGCGTCTGCCCGGCCAATCCCAAGGCATAACCCAAGGCCGACAGCGTGAGCAGGGCCAGCACCCAGAATCCGAAGGCCAGCGCTATATCGAGCAACGCATCTTCCACGGTCTTCCAGCGTTCGCCCACGATGTCGCGGAGCTTGACCCCAGCCAGTTTGAATCCCCACCACGCATATCCGAAGGCGACCCACTCCCAGGCCATCTGCAAAACGTATTGCGGGATTCGCCCGTGGTTCGTCGCCACCGGATGTTCCGATCTCGAGCCCGCATACGACATCAGCAGCAGCACCAGCAGCAGGGAGACGGTGTGCCACATGGGTGCCACGCGCGCGTAGGGATCGGGTGCCGTCTCCGGTTGTGGCATCATCGGTTGCTCTAGTGCGGAACTCTCGTCCATAGGCTCCTTGGTGGTCCGTGGGCACTCTGCGACCAACCCGGCCGCGCCGCCATCTTATAATTGAAGTGTATAAGCTACTAGCGTCCGCCGGAGTGTGGGGCTCCCGACGTTTTTTTGTTTCTCCCCCGCAATCAAATCTGAGGGAGCTAAGGATGGCATCGCAAGAAGACGTAGTGATCATCTCCGGCGCACGTACGCCGGTTGGTAAATTCATGGGCGCAATGGCCGACATCTCCGCGCCGCAGCTGGGCGCCATCGCCATCAAGGAAGCCGTGCGTCGCGCCAGCATCACCGACCTCAACCTGATCAATGAATGCATCATGGGAAACGTGGTGCAGGCCGGCATCGGACAGAATCCCGCGCGCCAGGCCGCGATTTTCGCCGGACTTCCGCCGCAAGTGGGCGCCATGACCATCAACAAAGTCTGCGGGTCGGGACTGAAATCCGTCGCACTCGCCGCGCAAGCCATACAGACGGGGAACGCCGAGATCGTCGTCGCCGGAGGCATGGAGTCGATGAGCAACGCGCCTTACCTGCTGCTCAACGCGCGCAAGGGATACCGGCTCGGCAACGGAACGCTGGTCGATTCCATGGTCAACGACGGGCTCTGGGACAAGTACAACGATTACCACATGGGCGTCACCGGAGAGAACGTCGCCGAGAGGTACAAGGTCACGCGCGAACAGCAGGACGAGTACGCCGTGAAGTCGCACCAGAAGGCGATTGCCGCCATCAAGGCGGGACGCTTCAAGGATGAGATCATCGCCGTCGAGCTTCCGCCCAAGAAGAAAGGTGGCGAGCCCGGCTTGTTCGATACCGACGAGAGTCCGCGCGAAGACACCACGGCGGAGACGCTTCGCAAACTGAAGCCCGCATTCAAAAAAGACGGCACGGTGACGGCAGGCAACGCTCCCAGCACCAACGATGGAGCCGCTGCCCTGGTCGTGACCAGCGCGCGCAAGGCGCAGGAACTCGGCGCCAAGCCGATGGCCCGCATCATCGCACAGGCGACCAGCGGCCTCGCCCCCGAATGGGTGATGATGGCTCCCGTGGACGCCATCCGCCAGATCTGGCAGAAGACCGGATGGAAGGCGAACGACGTCGATCTCTACGAGATCAACGAAGCCTTCTCGGTGGCAGCCTACGCCGTGACCGGCGAGCTCGGACTCGATCTCGCCCGCGTCAACGTCAATGGCGGCGCGGTCGCCCTCGGACATCCCATCGGTGCCAGCGGCGCGCGCATCCTCATCACCCTGCTTTACGAAATGCAGAAGCGCGACGCCAAACGCGGCATCGCCGCGCTGTGTCTCGGCGGCGGGAATGCCGTGGCTATGGCGGTGGAGCGTTCGTAGCTTTTATTCGTTGTCGAGAGAAGGCCGTCTTCGCGGGCGGCCTTTTCTATTTGCGTCTTTTGATTGCGTCGGACGCGTCACTCGCGATACTTTTCCTTACCACGCAGGTTCGAGGAGGCTGGTATGAAGTGGTTGCTCTGGATACTGGGGACGGTAGTAGGAATCGTCGTCGTCGCCATTGTCGTGCTCTTCGCGATGGGAATGCGCAGCGACGCCGGAAAGATCAACACGGCCATCGAGATCAATCGTCCGCCTGCCGAGGTCTGGCCCTGGATCACCGATGCCGCTCATCAGAAGCGTTGGGTAGGTTGGCTGGTGGACATCAAACCGCTCAACGACAAGAAGGGCGTCGGCGAACGATCCGTCTGGATCATGGAAGATAAGTACAACAATAATCAGCGCATGGAGATCGTCGGCGAAGTCACTGAAGTCAGCGAAGGAAAATCTGTCGCTGTGAAAATGATGGCACCGGGAATGTTCAGCGGCCTCGCCAGCTACACGCTCACCGACCTGGGCAACGGATGCACACGCATGGAAAGCCGCGGTCAATACCACTACGACAGCACCTTCGCGCGCTTTATGGAGCCCCTCATCACACCGCAGGCAGCCAAGAAGATGAACACGGACCTCGCCGCGCTGAAGAACCTGATCGAGGCTGAACGGGTTGCGGCACCTGCCGTGACGAAATAATTAGGAGCCCACGTCAGTGGGCTAACGTGGGTCCGCTCGCTTCTCTGACTTCCGATCACCCGATTCGCAATTACCGGATTCGCACTCTGCCCGGCCATCCCCGCCGCGGTTTTTCTTTTCCTACTGGCTATGGGGCTCCTTCACCACCAAGCCACCATGCGCGAAGAGGACGGACAATGGGTCTGCTCCCGTTGCGGACTGGTCAATCCGTCCGATGACCAGCCGTGTATCCCGATGTCGATCGAACCTGCAGACACCGCGAGCGCGGCGTAACAAAAGCCGTCCACACACCCAATCTTGTACAGAGTCACTCCTCTTCGTGACTCAAGACACATACCCTTCGCCCGCACCTTGGTAGCCTCACCAGTCTCTAACTTCCGGGGTATGCAGTGCTTTTTAAAACTCTTAGTGCAGCGGTGTATGGCATCGATGCCAACATCATTGATGTAGAAGTGGATGTTTCCGGTATCACTTGCAAGGAAGATCACTTCACCACCGTCGGACTTCCCGACGCCGCTGTTCGCGAGAGTCGCGAACGCGTCCGCGCCGCGCTGAAGAATTGCGGCTACGATATTCCGCTCACGCATATCACCATCAACCTTGCGCCCGCCGACATCAAGAAGGAAGGCTCGGGCTTCGATCTGCCCATGGCGCTCGGAATCCTCGGCGCCTACGGCGCGCTGAATAAACGCGAGCTGGAAAATTTCGTGATGGTGGGCGAACTCTCGCTCGATGGCGCTTTGCGTTCCGTCCGCGGCACCTTGCCCATCGCCATCGCTGCCCGGCAGCGCAAGATTCCTAATCTCCTAGTTCCGGAAATCAACGCGCGGGAAGCCGCCGTCGTGGATGGCATCAAGGTCTATCCGGTAAAGTCGCTCATCGACGTGGTGAACCTCATCAACACCGGCAATGGCGTCACGCCCATCGAGGTGGATACCAACGCGCTCATCCAGTCCTGCGAACATTATCCGGTCGATTTCAAAGATGTTCGCGGACAGCACACGGCCAAGCGCGCGATGGAAGTGGCCTGCGCGGGCGGACACAACATGCTCATGATCGGACCTCCGGGCGGCGGCAAAACCATGCTCGCCAAGCGTATGCCGACCATTATGCCGCCCTTCAGTTTTGAAGAAGCGCTGGAGACGACGAAAATTCACTCCGTCGCCGGAGTGCTCGATTCCAAGGCCGGACTGGTCGGCATACGTCCCTTCCGTTCGCCGCACCACACCATCTCCGACGCCGGACTGATCGGCGGAGGCTCCGTCCCGCGCCCCGGCGAAGTCTCGCTCGCGCATAACGGCGTCCTGTTTCTGGATGAGTTGCCCGAATTCCCGCGCAGCGTTCTGGAAGTCATGCGACAGCCGCTCGAAGACGGCACTGTCTCCATCGCACGGGCCGCCATGTCGCTCACGTTTCCTGCGCGCTTCATGCTGGCCGCCGCCATGAACCCGTGTCCGTGCGGATTCCACAACGACCGCACGCGCGAGTGCCACTGTACGCCGCCGATAATCCAGCGTTACATCTCGAAGATAAGCGGACCGCTGCTGGACCGCATCGACATACACATCGACGTGCCTGCCGTGAACTACAAGGAACTGCGCGGCGGCATCTCGCCGGAAGGTTCCACGCAGATTCGCGAACGCGTGGTGCTCGCGCGCGAACGCCAGCTAGCGCGCTTCCGCGCCGCTGGAGAAAAGTTTTATTCGAACGCGCAAATGGGTTCGCGCCAGATACGGCAGTTCTGTGAACTCTCCGCCGACTGCGAAAAATTGCTCGAACGCGCCATGACGCAGCAAGGCCTCAGCGCCCGCGCACACGACCGCATATTAAAAGTGGCACGTACGGTCGCCGATCTCGAGGGAGCCCCGCAGATCGAAAGCAAACACATCGCCGAGGCCATCCAGTACCGCACCCTCGACCGCACTTATTGGGCGTAGGGGATTGCTTTGGCCGTGGATTATCAACGACTTAGGATGAATCGTGTAGAAAGCATTTTTTTTTGCATCCTTTTCGGCAGAATGGCATCCAACTGTTATCTAGCTAAGTTTTGACCATGCGATTTTGAGCTGGTTCCGTCGATTAAACCTCGCGCTACCCCCTCACAGATGCAACCGACATTCTCAGCAGACAATCTACAGAAACAAAGGTACACAACAATGGAACAAGGAACAGTGAAGTGGTTTAACGACGCAAAGGGATTTGGATTCATCAGCCGCCAGAATGGCGAAGACGTATTCGTGCATTTCTCGGCAGTACAGTCCAGCGGTTTCAAGAGCCTGCAAGAAGGCCAAGCCGTGCAGTTCGACGTAGTCAAGGGCCCCAAGGGCTTCCAGGCAGAAAACGTCCAGGTACTGTAAGACAATTTCCGTCACAACAATAAGCCCGGAGCCGAAAGGTTTCGGGCTTTTTCTGTCGTGATGAGCGGATTTGTGACGAGTGGACACGTTTGTTCCCCTTCGAGTTGCCGTGGCGGTATTGGATCCCGGACGAAGATGGCCCTAAAGGGGATGCGGAGTCTTCAAGCCTTTAGAAATAGGAGGGTTCCGGCTCAAGATATAACTTTTCGGGTGTGGCAATTAAGACTCGCATGAACTCTGGAAGTACCAGACTAATCATTAAGTTACGTAAAGATTGCAGAAAACTGTTGACCTCATAACTCTCAGTTGTTAAGGTTACGTTTTCACGGTGGAACCCGGCCTCTGGGCAGAAGTTCAGGTTCCGATTCAAGCGTCCTCCTGGCGACGCGGGCTGAAACGCAACGGG
>JBBRZF010000093.1:0-13437 GCA_038236965.1 Terriglobales bacterium
ACCGTGCTCGCCGCGACTGCCGCTTGATTCGTGCGCGCCTCGGCCATGTTGAGGTCGGCTTCCGCTGCGGTGATCTGCTGACGTGATGCGGCGACTCGAGCCTGTGCGGCCTTCAGCGCCGCCTGCGCGCGCTCACGGTCCTGTGCCGAAGCGATGCCTTGGAGGGCCAGTCCCACCATGCGTTGCGTGTCGCCCTGCTGACGCTCAAGGTCTGCTTCGGCCTCTAGCAGTGCGCTGCGCGCTGCGGCGATGCGCGCGCGCGCATTCGCCACCGCGCTGGTGGTCTCGCCCTGCGTGCTGCGCTCGGCGTGCTGCGTCCCGCTTACCTGCGAACGCAGGCTGGCCAGCATCGCACTCGCGGCGCTCTTCTGCGCGACCAGCTCTTCAGAATCGATACTCGCAATCAGGTCGCCCTGTTTTACCGTGCTGCCTTCATCCACCGCGAGTTTGTCGATGCGTCCCATGATCTTCGAGCTCACGATCACCTGGTTCGCATCCACCGTGCCCACCAGTACCAGGTCGGTCGAGTGGTCGACGGTGAAGTAGTAGTACCCGAGCGCCACGCAGAACAACACTCCGATCAGGATGAATACCTTGAATTGATTCACTTGCGTTTGCCTCGCTTCGTTTTTCCAACTGCGCTCGTTCGTCGAGCTGCAGTGGTCGGGTGTTTGCTTACTTTCTTGTCGATCAGAAATCCGGGTTGCGCGATGTGCGGCAGCGCAAGCACGCGCTTCGCCTCCGCCGGACTGCGAAATATTGCGGCAGCGATAAAGTCCAGCACCGCCGCTCGGCGTGCGATCAAGGCATCCTGCGCCATCGGGTCGGAATTGCTGAAGACACGGAAGACCGGGGTGCTGATGAAATAGAAAATGATGGTGCCCAGCATGGAAACCAGGAACTGCTGCGGCGGGATATCGCGGAACTTACCCTGCTTCACGCCCTCGGCCAACAACGCCGCGACCCTGCTGAACGAAGGACGCATGTAGTTGGTGACGATCCGCTCCAGGTGCTCAGACCCCGTCCGTCCGGCGCGCATCAACTCGTACTGCATCAGCGGCGAGTGCCACGGGTTCATCACCACGTAATCGAAGTGCGCCCCCACAAATGCCATCAACTTTTCAGAAGGAGGCAGGTCGCGCTCCAGCACCTCGCGCATACGAACCAGGATGCGCTCAAAGGCGTACTCCAGGGTCGCGCCGAACAGGCCGTCCTTGTCTTTGAAGTAGTAATAGAGCAGCGCCTTGTTGACCTTCGCCGCCTGCGCGATGGAATCGATGCGCGCTCCTGCCGCCCCCTGCTTGGCAAATTCCAGCAGCGCAGCATCCAGGATCGCCTGCCGGCTCTGTTCCGGCTGGCCGCGCGTCCCGAGATGTGATTTGGATGCCATGGTCTTTCTTGTCTGGGTGCCGAAAGAAGAGCTAAAAGTAACTAACCGTTTAGTTAGATTAAACCTCCAGGGATGCGCTCCTGTCAAACGGCAGCAGTTCCCAACAGCAAAAGGCCACCGCATCCCTGCCGTGGCCTTTGACCTTCAATTACCAAATTACAAATCACCAAATTACAAATGCCTTACTTCACGCCGTTCGGATACAGCAATATCTTGCTGGCCACTCCGGAGTTCAGCATATCCATTCCTTTGGTGAAATCTTTCATCGCCAGGCGGTCCGTGATCACCGGATGCAGATCCAGTTTCCCGGCCTTCAACAAGGCCGTCATCTGGTACCAGGTCTGGTACATGCGACGACCGTTGATGCCTTGCACGGTCGCGCCCTTGAAGATGATGTCCGTCGCTAGGTTGATCTCCACCGGACGCGACGGGATGCCCAGCAATGAAGCGCGTCCCCCAAGACGCAGGATATCGAAACCCAGTTTGATGGCGTCTTTATGTCCCGACATTTCCAGAAGGACATCCACGCCTACGCCGTCCGTTTGCTCTTGGATCATCTTGCGCACATCTTGCGTCGAAGGATCAAGCACCATGTCGGCGTTCATCTTTTCCGCGACCTTGCGGCGATGTTCATTCACTTCGATGGCGAATACTTTCGTCGCGCCACACGCCTTCGCCACTGCGATCGAGAACAATCCGATCGGACCGCATCCCGTGATCGCAACGGTTTTCGCCGCGATGTCGCCAGAGAGAACCGTGTGCACGGCGTTGCCAAGCGGATCGAGCAGCGAAGCGTATTCCAGCGGAACCGACGCATCCAGCTTCCAGATATTCGACTCGGGGATGGTGACGTATTCGGCAAACGCGCCGTTCGCGTCCACACCGATGATCTTCACGTGCTGGCAGATGTGCGCTTCGCCCGTGCGGCACTGGTAACACTTGCCGCAATTCACATGCATCTCGGCGGAAACAAAATCGCCTTCCTTCACCGTCGTTACTTCATCGCCCACGGCCGCAACCTCGCCGCAGAATTCGTGCCCGGGTATCAGTGGCGGATGAATGCGCCCTTGCGCCCATGGATCCCAGTTGTAAATGTGCACATCGGTCCCGCACACGGAAGCGACCTTTACTTTTACAAGGACCTCTGTGGGACCGAAGGCGGGGATCTTTACCTCCTGGATCTCGATGCCCGCTTTGGCTTCGGGCTTTACAACTGCAAGCATTGTTTTAGACATTTTAGGATGACTGCTTTCTCGCTGCGCGCGGTACTTTGCGTTCGGCGCCAGCGTAATCACTGCGCTCCCAGCACACTTCTTGCCAGGCGGATACAGGAGGAAACTCCGTAATTCTAGCACTCGCACCAGCGCATTGTTTCCTCGCAAACGCTGAACACAACGCCGCGTGATGCTCATCCTTGCGATGATTGGTTTTTCTTTTGAGTGAGCGCGCGAATCACTTCGCGTTTTTCTCGCGCGCTCATACTGCAACCTGCGCGTGATTCTTCCAAAATTGCCGCCGCTTCTTTGCTTACGAATTTCGTTTTCTTCGCTTCTTTACCTCTCGTGGTGAGTTCTTCTTCATCTTGGACGCACGGAAACTTTTTCGACGCAATACGAAAGATGAAGATTTTTATTGACATGCCGGCGAAGTAACCACAAAATCTAGGGGCATAGGTATATCGCGCACAACGCGCGGTACCGCCATGTAGAGTTTTAAAATTCACAAACCTTCAAGGGAGAAGGTTTCAGGAGACTACAAAATGGCAGTGAAAAAAGCAGTGAAGAAGGCCGCCGCAAAGAAGCCCGCAGCTAAGAAAGCCGTAAAGAAGGCCGCACCGAAGAAGAAGGTTGCTGCGAAAAAGAAGTAGTTTTACCGTACCTGGCCAGCAAGAGCTAAATGAAAACGGCCCCGTACTTCAGGCCCAGTTTCAAAGAAAGTCTCCGCAGGCTACGGAGACTTTTTTCATTTGACCGAGACAGATCAGGGCTCCTCGCAAGAGGAGCCCTTTGGTTTTCACCGCACTCGTTATCAGAAGCCGATCTTGTGTCCCGGTGCCACTTCTTTCACGTGCGTCAGATCGCAAGTATTCGCTCCGGTTGGAGGGCCCAACCAGTTGATGATCGTCTGGCACGTCGGACTCCCCACGGCATCCTTGGTCGGATCGCAATACCACGGCTGTGCCGGCATCGGCGGGGGCGTCATCCACGCTGGCGCCGTGAAGTCGAAGAACTCCGTCATGTCGTTCGACGCCGCATCGCGCGCCGTGAGCGGAGAGACATTGAAGCGTGTCTCGATCAATTTCAAGACACTCAGCGACGTCATTGGTGTGTGCGAAACGAAATTCTTTTTTACCCATGGCGATACCACTACCACCGGCGTACGGAATCCGCTGTAGGTGAATTGGTCCCAGGTTCCCGTGTCCGACGTCTTGAAGTTCGGCGGCGTCGCATCCGGTGCAGGCTGCGCGATCGGCGACACGTGGTCGTACAGGCCGCCGCCTTCGTCGTACGTCAGGATGAAGGCCGACGTCGCCCACGCCGTACTCGTCATCAGCGCGTCGATCATCTTCTTCACGTTGGCCGCACCCGGCTGAATACCCCACTTGTTATCGGGATGCTCATTCAGTTGCCACGACGCCACCTGTTCCAGGAAGACAACCTGCGGCAACAGTTTGTCCGCATTCGGGTCGGCCAACAGTCGATAGTACTCGGCGATGTTGCGCACGCGGCCTTGCGATGCCGGGTCGTTCCAGATGTCGAACTCCGAAAGAAACACGTCGCCGCTGGTGTAGTAGTACTTCCACGTGATGCCGGCTTCGTTCAGCGTCTGGAAGATTGTCTTCTGCGTGTACAGCGGATGATTCGAATCCGGATTCGGACGTATCCATCCCCACGAAGTCCCGGTGTACAGATACATCCGGTTCGGCACCGTCGGCCCCATCATCGAAGCGTGCCAGTTATCGCTGGTCGCAAACTGCGTTGCCAGTTCGTAGTAGTACGGAATATCCGTCTGGTCCATGTAGCCCATCGAACGCGTGTAATGCGGGTCCACCGTCGATCCCTGCGAGTCCGTCGGCGACATCATCCAGAAATCCATTCCGAAGCTGCCATCGCTCTTGCGATGCGAATAGAAGTGGCTCTCGTTCCATCCCGGACTCGTCACTTCCATGCACGTCGTCGGCATGTGGAACAGCTTCACCTGGTCGCCGTAGTAATCCGTGAACACCTTGTTGAAGTCCGGCGCATCGATGTCCGCCGGCAATCCCTTGCTCGCGCGATACTCGCCCAGTTTGCCGAAGTAGTTGTCGAACGAGCGATTCTCCTGCATGTAGAGGAAGATATGTTTCAGCGTGCTCAGTCCGCTCGTGCCGCCCAGCACATTCACCGCGACGCTCGCCGTCTGCTTCGCGCCGGTCGCGTCCGTTGCCGTCGCCGTGTAGCTCTTCGACGTCGCCGGCGTCACGCTGGCCGAACCATTCAGGTTCACCGCGCCAAGGTCGGTGATGCTCACTGCAACAGCATTTTGCGAAGTCCAACTCAGCGTCGTGCTCGCCCCCGCCGCAACGTTCACCGGATTCGCAACCAGCGTTACGCCCAGCGTACCAGTGGCCGCCACCGTCACCGTCGCTTGTGCGGACGCGGTTCCGCCTGCCCCGGTCACGGTCGCCGTATAGGTGGTCGGCGCCAGCGGAGTCACATTCGCCGATCCGCTTGCCGTGCTGAACGTCCCCACCCCGTTGTCGATCGTCAGCGAAGTCGCATTCTGCGTACTCCAGGTCAGCGCCGCAGTCTGCCCTGCATTGATCCAGGCCGGCGTCGCCGTGAAGGTGATCGTCGGGGCCGCGGCATTCACCGTGATCGTCACCGCCGCCGAGCTCGTCACGTTGTTCGCGTTCCTTGCCGTCAGCGTGTAGGTCGTCGTCGTCAGCGGTGCGATATTCGCCGTACCGCTCGGCCCCGGAGAATCTTCTCCAACGCTGGGCGAGAAACTCAACGACGCCGCATTCGTCGAACTCCACGTCAGCGTCACCAGGTCGTTCGCATGGATCGTCGTTTTATCGGCGGAGAGCGTCACCGTCGGAGCATTGCCGCTGCCCGTGCCTCCTCCACCCGGGTTTCCACTGGACGACGACCCGCCTCCGCCGCAACCCACAGCAATCGCCAAAGTGAAAATGAGAACGAGCAGAACGGAGTATTTCCAGACCGCGGACCACGAAGTCATAGGCACCAACCAGGGACTTACTTCAGGAGCTTGGATTCAGCCTCTCTGGGTGGAGTTGTTCCATCTTTCGCGTTCGTGTTACAAAGCGTTACACTCATTCCACGGGCGTCGCGGCTTGGTCGGGCGTGCCAAGGGAAACTGGGCGCAACTCGCATAAACAAATGGCCAACACTGCAAAAAAACGACGCGTCAAGAAGAGCCGGGAAGAAGAGATCATCATTCCCGACAAGCTCTACTTCCGCATCGGCGAAGTCTCCACCCTCAGCCGATTGCCCGCTTACGTCCTGCGCTTCTGGGAAACGGAATTTCCCCAGCTCAAGCCGACCAAGAGCAGCACGGGACAGCGCATGTACCGCCGTCGCGACGTGGAAAACATCCTGTCGATAAAGAAGCTGCTCTACGAAGAGGGCTACACCATCGCCGGAGCCCGGGAGAAATTCAAAGCCGATGTGCGTCCCGCCAAGGGACAGCCCGTGCTGCCCTTCCCCAAGAGAATGCCGGCGACCGACCTCAAGCGCGTCCGCCAGGGATTGCAGGAAATCCTGAAGATCCTCGCAACGCGCCACTCACGCTAACCAAGAGATTCGGACCCGCAGTCACACCATCGGCGCCCAACGTTTTGGTGCACGTAATTGCGTCGCTCTTTCCGACAAACAATCGACTCACCCGACCCACCCCAACGATGCTTTGTAGCAGGGCACGACTCACCCGACGCGCATCACCGAGCTTTGTATCACGGCACGACTCACCCGACGCGCATCACCGAGCTTTGTATCAGGGCACGACTTTAGTCGTGCCGTGTTGGCCGACGAAGCGAACGGGCTTTAGCCCCTGTCCATTTAGTACAATCAACTGTTCGCAATCATCACAGGAGTTTCTATGGCACACATGGTTCAATGCGCAAAGCTCGGTAAAGAATTGGAAGGCCTCGACGAGCCGCCTTTCGACAGCCCGCTCGGACAGCGCATCTTCGACAACGTCTCCAAGCAAGCCTGGCAGCAGTGGCAGGATCACATGAAGATGCTGCTCAACGAATACCGTCTACAGCCCTGGAAAAAAGAGCACCAGGAATTCATCGTCCAGCAAATGGAAGAATATTTCTTCGGCACCGGCGGCGAAAAACCAAAAGACTTCGTTCCCGAATGATGTGAAACAGAGCCCGCCCTGAGCAAAGCGAAGGGTGGGAAACTTACTCATCGCCCAATAACCGGATTTTCGGTTACAATCAATTCACCCCATTAGCGCGGCTTCGCGCTGAAAACGATGTCGGGACGTGGCTCAGCCTGGTAGAGCACTCGCTTGGGGTGCGAGGGGTCGGCAGTTCAAATCTGCCCGTCCCGACCATCATCTTCCTTATCTCACAATTAAAAACTTGTAAGGCCTCTGCGGGAACCGATGTCCCTCGATCCTCACACACTTCGCCCGAGAAGACGGCCACTTTGGCCGCCCTCCCGTGCGTGATGCGTTACGCTACTTACGCTGCTTTGGCGACCGTGTGCAGGGTCGTGGACACGGTCGCAAAGGTTTTAACATTGGGAGTTCCGTCAATCATCTTGTCGACGAGCTTCAGGACGGATGGGTACACATTGGTGTGGTAAGTTTCGGCGTCTGTCTTGTTCTCCCAAAAACTGATCGCAATCGCTTCAGGACTGTCGGGGTTTGATAATGCGATTTCGTCCTTGAAGCCCTTCTGTTTGCGGAGCAGAGGAAGTATCTCGTTTTGCAAGGTGCGCGTGTAATCAGACAGCATGTTCGATTTCAGGCGAAACGTAATGTTGCGTACAAACATATTCAACCTCCTATAAGGTTGTTGGCGACAAGACTGGGATGAGGACCTTCAGATGGGCTGGCCTAGCGCAGGAAATCTGGAAGAGGAAAAGCATCACTTCCTCTGACCTCACAGTGCGCGGTTGAGTCGGCGAAGTCAAATCCAGCACGGATACCTTACAGCAGAAACATTCTTCTACTCGCATAATCACGGGCGAAAGTCAGGGTGCCTCAATCGTCAGAGCCGCACCTCGCCCTGAAATCTTAATTCGTTCTCTCCCTTCGGCCTCGGGCCTTTTCCAGGTCTTCTATCCGCGAGAAAGGTCTAACCTCTGCGAGGATTTCGTCGCCGTCTTGGCTCCGCCGGTAGAGTACAGAAACTGCTCGATCTCATCGATGCGGTTGCTCGCGTCACGGTAGCCGATCTCAATGAGGGCGTTCGTGTACTTCGACGTAAACAGCAGATAGCTCATCAGGTCTGCACACGAAGCCGCATCTCGTCCCAGGCTCCTCACGAAGTACTGCAGAAGATAAGGCATGTCCTTTTGATAGTGTTGAGCCAGCCCAGATATATCCACCGACGGCGTGATGAGTAGCGATTGCAAAGGTCGCATCCTCTCGCATCCTTCGATTCCAGCCTGCCGGATATGGCCGTCGGCGAGCAATTGATTCAGCCGTTCCAGGTGTTCGATATCCGTGGTCAAGTGATCCAGGAACATCGCGTTCAAAAGAACGCCCATGACCTGCGCGACCGACGGGTCTCCGCCATCACCGGTTTCCTTCTGGTGTTCGAGATTCTCGCAGCGAACGCCGATTGCAACGATCTTGTTTGCGCCCAGGCGGATGACCGGACTCAGTGGTTGTTGAAGTCGCAGGCAGCCATCCCCAAAGTAGGCCGTCCCTTCCGATGTCTTCAGCTTTACCGGCTGAAAAACCAGCGGGATAGCAGAGGACGCGCATACATGGTCCACCGTGATCGCCGTTGCCAGAGTCACTCGCCGACTCCGGCTCCACATGGGATGGCCTTTTTTGCCTTGGATAAAAAGATAGGATTTCCCTGAGGTATAGTTCGTCGCGGAAATCGCCAGCGCGTACAGATGCCCTTTCTTGATGTTGCCCTCGATGCGGTCGCATTGCAGGTGCTTACCCAGAAAGCGCCGCAAGGGCGTCGCATCGATCAGGGAATGAGCGTTACCTCCTCCCAGGATCGCCCCAAACGATAGATCAAGGATCCAGGTAAGAGAGGTGGTCGCCTGGGAGAAGACATCGCAGCGAAAGATATCCGAAGGCCGCAGTCCCGACCATAGCCGGGCAATCTCCTTGGTCGCCAATTGAAAATTGTCGCTGCGGCCAGCCAGGCCTACGCCATTGATCGCTCCCGCAGAAGCGGCCCCTATGATAGGAAACGGGTTGCCGCCTTCTCGCACCCGTTTCAGCTCCCCGATTCGCTTAAGAACACCCGCTTGATACGCGCCGCGGGCGCCCCCGCCGGTCATCACCAGTCCTAGTACGTTTCCCATCGCCAACACGTCCCTATCGTCTTTGTAGTCTCGCGGCTTTCCTCGGGTCTGAGCAGAATTGACCATTTCAGGGGAACTGCCCGGTCCCTGGTTGCATCGAGCGAGAAACACTTTTCGCACATACATCCTGCCTCCGGAGTAGGGCAACCAAGCTTAGGGTGTGGGCTGCTCCCACTCCATCACCGCTCTAGACAAGGAGCATCATGAGTCTGCGAAATCTGTCGATCTGTGCGGCCGTTTGCCTGTTTGCCGCAACCATTGCCTCGGCCCAGGACGCTGTAAAAGTCGACCCCAAACACTACAAGGTCGAAAGCGAAAACGCTCAGGTGCGGGTGCTCCGGGTTCACTACGGGCCTCACGAGAAATCAGTAATGCACAGTCATCCGGCTTCGGTTGCCGTTTTCCTTACCGACGGCTCGATGCGCTTTACCGACGCCGATGGCAAGACCCAGGACGTCAAAGTGACCAAGGGACAAGTGCAGACTGAGGCCGCTCAGGTACACAACCCCGAAAATATAGGAGACAAGCCCTTCGACGTGATCGTCATCGAACTGAAGGGCGAAGCACCGCCGGCCAGCACAGCGTCCCTGAGAAAATGACCTCGGTGGCGATTGGGATGACTTCGTTTCGACGGCCGTCGCACACACGCCTATCGCCAGGCCAAAGAGGGTCCGCTTAAAGATGAGGACTGAAATGTTTGCCCCCGGTCGCTGAGGAATCGCCAGCGTGGGTGTGCAAGATCGCCTTTGTGCTCATCAAGGGCGGCCTCGAGCAGATTCACTTGATGAACGCTGACGGCTCGGGAGTGGAAGCACTCACGCCCGCCGGGCGGCGGACCATCCATCCCAGTTGGTCGCCCGACAGCCGCAGAGTGGCCTATTGCACCGATGATGACCTGAAGCCGCCCGCCAAA
The DNA here is from genome assembly GCA_038236965.1 of Terriglobales bacterium. GTDB lineage: Bacteria > Acidobacteriota > Terriglobia > Terriglobales > Acidobacteriaceae > JBBRZF01. Next base: position 9,812 of record JBBRZF010000093.1, read on the forward strand.
AACGATTCTGAGATCTATGCCATCGATGTTTCCTCCCGCCACATTCAGACCCTCATCTCCGGCGGCGTCAACACCTATCCCGTCTGGTCGCCCGATGGCACCCGAATAGCCTTCCGCAGAATGCTCGGCGAGAAGAATTCCGAAGTCTTCCTCGCCAACGGCGACGGAACCGATCCGCGCAACCTTACCAACAACCCCGCATTCGATGGCTGGCCCGCGTGGTCGCCCGATGGGAAGAAGATCGCCTTCGCTTCCGACCGCAACCGCAACTACGAGGTCTATGTCATGAACGCCGACGGAACCGACGTACGCAAGGTGGCCAATACCGAAGGGCGCGCCACCGCACCGAAATGGAGTGTGGACGGAAAATCGACTTTCTTTCCCATCTGCAAAAAGGTGGATTTGAAATTCGATTGTGAGATTTATGCGGCAAAGCTCGATGCCTTTCCGCAATGAAGTAAACCAATGGGCAGTTCAGTACTGCCCATTGCTTCAACAGCCCTGCGAAGCCGCGCTCTTACTGCTTGTCGTAAACGAACGTAGCCGTGACTTTCTTCCCCTTGTCATCGGTTGACGTTGTCTTCAAGGTACGCATCTTGCCATCAGCCGATGTCACGATCGTTCCCGTGATGGTGGTTTTGCCGTCTTTCTTATTCGTCAATTTGTAGCTGTCTTTGCCGAGCATCTTGATGGCGCGGGAATTGGAAATCGGATCGCCTGTGATCTCATAATCCTTGCCGTCCAACTTGCCAGTCCACTCGTTGTGCGTCGCTTGGCCTTTGCCATCCATTCCATCGACCACGCACTTCAGATTGTCGCCTTCAACCGTATAGACGACGCTCGTGTTCTTGCCGACTCCGTCGGGGATCTTCGACTTTGCATCGTTGAGTTTCCACGAGCCAACATTCGCGTCAGAGGCGAAACTGGCAACTACTGCCGACAGACAGAACACTAAGGTGAGAAGGATGATCCGAGTTTTCATTGTATTTTTATCCTGGAGGTGAGATTGGGACCCGGTTTCTTTGGAATCGTGATGCCCTGCATTCTGCCCAGAGTTGCCCCGTGATTTCTCCCTTGCGAGACCCATTGCGTCGCACGTAAAATAATTTCGATTCAACGGAGAATCCCCATGCGATACCCCTTCCTGTCCTTATTACTCCTCGCCTTTGTCTCTTCTGCCTTTGCTCAGAAATCCTCTCAGGCTGAATTACAGGAAAAGGCCAAGGTCACGAAGCAGCAGGCCACCGCTGCTGCCCTCGCCAAGGTCCCCGGCGGAATCATCAAGGAATCGGAGCTCGAACGTGAGCACGGGAAACTTGTCTGGTCTTTTGACATCGCATCGCCCGGAACTAAAAACATCACTGAGATCCAGGTGGACGCACTGACCGGAGAAGTGATTTCACAGCAGATCGAGACTCCGAAGCACGAGTCTGCGGAAAAACGGGCCGAGAAAACGAAGATAAAGAAAAGCGCCGACCCGAAGAGGTAGAGACTTCCGTCGTCTTTCGATCTCAGCTCTTCTTGTTTGTTTTGTCTTGAACCATCCGCCCTGCGCGATCCGGGGCCGCCGGTGCGTTCCGAACCCCATCTCCGAGTTCGCGTTGCATCAGTACGCTGTCGATCCATCGACCGAATTTCCAGCAGACGCCATGCAGCGTCCCCACCATGCGGAATCCGAATTCTTCGTGGAGACGTATCGATGCCGTGTTCGTGCTGTCGCCGATGGCCGCCACCATTTGCCGGAATCCAGCCCGCTCGCATTGCGCCATCAATTCGGCAAGCAGCGCCCGCCCAAGACCCTTGCCGCAATGCTCGTGGTGAAGGTAGATCGAGTCTTCTACCGAATACTTGTAACCGATGCGCGGACGGTATTGTCCCGCATACGCATAGCCAAGCACTTTGCCGTTCACCTCTGCCACGATGTAGGGAAATCCACGACGCACCGTCTCCCGCCAGCGCCGCGTCATTTCCTCTTCATCCGGCAGCGCGTGCTCGAACGAAGCCGTCAGGAACTCTACGTGATACCGGTAGATTGCCGTGATCACCGCCAGGTCTTCCTCGACCGCCGCCCGCAGCCGTAGTCCTTCAGGTGCTGACTTCATAATGCGCGCAGTATAACCACGAACTCTCCTTGGAAGCTGTGACGCATGCACTTCTTCGTCAGCAGCTCGCAATCTCCCATCCCCATGCCCGTCCGCCGAAGATGAAGTAAAATCTCCCGATTGCGTGGGAGGATTCGTATGTCGAATGAGCTTTGGCCGGCCTTGCCGTTGCAAGAGTGGGAAGACACCTATGCGACGCTCCACATGTGGACGCAGATTGTGGGAAAGATTCGCTTGGCGCTCACGCCCCTTGTTAACCACTGGTGGAACGTCCCGCTCTACGTTTCCGCACGTGGACTCACCACCACAGCCATGCCCTGCCAGGGTGGCTCGTTGCAGATCGATTTCGATTTCCTCGATCACCAGTTGCTTTTGCAGTGTGACAACGGAAGCAAGGCTTTCCTCGCGCTCGAGCCGCGCTCCGTAGCTTCGTTCTATCGTGAAGTCATGCGCATGGTCTCGCTCGGCGTGGACGTCAAGATTTGGCCAGTGCCCGTCGAGGTCCCCGATCCTGTCCGCTTCGACAAGGACGAAAAGAACGCCTCCTATGATCGCGAATACGTGACCCGCTTGTGGCGCATCCTTCTGAGTTCCCAGCGCGCCCTCCAGGAGTTCCGCTCGGAGTTTGTCGGAAAATCCAGCCCCGTGCATTTTTTCTGGGGAAGCTTCGATCTGGCGGTCACGCGCTTCAGCGGACGACCCGCTCCACCGCGCGAGGGCGCCGACCTCGTCACCCGCGAAGCCTATTCGCATGAGGTCATCAGTCACGGATTCTGGCCCGGCATAAGACGCAACGGAGCCTCCGCGGACGACGGCATGCTTCACGCACCCGCCTTCTACAGCTACGCCGCGCCGGAACCCGAGGGCCTCGCTTCAAAAGCAATCCGCCCCTCCGAAGCCTTCTACCATCCGCAGATGAAGGAATTCATCTTGCTCTACGACGACGTTCGCAAGGCGCATTCGCCGGAGCATGCGCTTCGCGAATTCCTGGATAGCTCCTATAACGCCGCCGCAAAACTCGCCCACTGGGACCGCTCATCGCTCGAACGCCCGGTACGCCTCCAGCACAGCGCCTAGCTATAAATATAAAGTAGTTTGCACAACAAAGTGTCCTGTACAAAAAAAGCCGCTCTCTGGCGCGGCTTACTCTCAGCTCTTATGTTTTAGTAGAACTCAGCCATCGAGGGAGCCTTGCTGGCCGCGCCCGGATAACTGCTTAATCCCAGAGCTTGCATGGTCAGTTTCAGCATGCTCTGGTGCTGGTAGAAAGTTGTGGAGCGATGTCCGGTTAGTATCTTCGGTCCGATCACCACGGCGACAACGTGTCCGCCCCCGTGGGCCGTATCCGAGGCAGTGCTTTCATCGAAAAGGATGACGAGCAGTCCACCGTTCTGAAATGTCGAACTGGCGATCAGCGGCGCAATGTGCGTCTTCAGCCAGTAATCCACGGTAGAGAGTCCGCAGTCATGACCATCATTGCACTTGTTCGGAATGATGAACGAATACTTCGGCAACGAGTGGTTG
>JBBRZF010000094.1:0-13422 GCA_038236965.1 Terriglobales bacterium
ACTTTTGCGCAGGCGCAGCCGGTGTTGATGCACAGCGGATCGGACCTTTACTGGGGCAAACAGTTTGCGAATGTGCAGGTGGTAGCGCGATGGGTGACGCCGCACGATGCGGCAGTGCTAAACCTGGTGAGCGAGGCCAAGCGCTTTGTGCCGAACGGCAGGCTGCCGGGGTATAACGCTTCGGAGCGCGTGGGTGCGCAGGCAACGATGTCGGCGCAGGTGACGCGACAGGCTGAGGCCGTATTCAAGGCGATACAGCGCTCGGGCTTCAGCTACGTGAGCAGTATTTATACGTTTGGAAACTTCACGGATGTGGCGCAGCGAATCCGTCTGCCGCGGGAGACCTTGCAGCTGGATACGGCAAACTGCATGGACATCTCCGTGACGTTCGCGTCGGCGATAGAGAATCTCGACATGAAGCCGGTGCTGGTGATCGTGCCGGGACACGCGTTTGCCGGGGTGAGGCTGGGGCCGGAGACGAGCGACATTCTATATCTCGACCTGACCGTGCTGCCGAAAGGGACTTTTCAGCAGGCGGTGGCGCGGGCGCAGGAGTGGCTGAAGAAGACTCCGGCGGAGCAGGTGTTGACCGTGGACGTTTCGAGCGCGCGCAGGATGGGAATTTATCCGCTGCCGGGAGCGGCGGAAGCGAAGGCGCCGACGGTGCGCGCGTCGGACTAAGGCTGGCTTGTCTAAGTGCGTAACCACTGAGCCGGGAGCCGAGCGTGCGTTGAGTTCTTTGTGTTTTGTGGCGAGCGCGTTATCATAAAGTAGCTGGAAACTGAAGCGTACTCTTATGCCTAATGAGCACAAAATTCGCGTACTAGTTGCAAAGCCGGGTTTGGACGGACATGACCGTGGTGCGAAGGTTATCGCGCGCGCGCTTCGTGATGCCGGTATGGAAGTGATTTACACCGGACTTCGCCAGACGGCGGAGATGGTTGTAAACGCGTCGTTGCAGGAAGACGTGGACGTGATCGGATTGTCAATCTTGTCGGGCGCACACAATGCCATCGTTCCGCGCGTGATGGACCTGATGAAGCAGCACAAGATGGACGACGTGCTGGTGCTGGTGGGCGGCATCATTCCCGACCAGGACATTCCCGCGCTGAAGCAGATGGGCGTGTCGGAAATCTTCCAGCCGGGAACTCCGATGGACGACATCGTGAAGTTCATCCGCGAACATGTGAAGCCGCGCGGCGTGGCAGCTTCGTAGTATTCATGGATCGAGTTTTAGATAGATGGGCACGGCACAATGCCGTGCCTTCGTTTTATTGCGGGAGCAAATGACGGAGCGATTGAAGAAATTGATATCGAAAGCGGTAGGTCCCACGCCCTGGTATTGGGAATCGTTTGCGGAGGTGCGCGGCGCGTCGGGAAAACATTTCGTTTGGCAATATCATGGAACGGCGGGCGAACTGGCCTTCCTGGTGACGCTGCACTTGAAGGGCGAGTCTCAGCCGCGATTGGCGCTGAACACCTATTGCCGCGCGTTTCCCGTGGGCGAACATCTGCTGGGCGTGTGGTGTCCCGAGGGAGGGAATCTGCGCTTCGTGTGCTTCGATCCGGACTCGCTGAAGAAGTTCGATTTCACGGAGATTGTAGGTTGGTTCAAAAACTCCAGCGAACGCATTTATGCGGTAACGCCTCCGGTTGCGGAATTTGATATCTCGTCCAGATTGACAGAGGGGACACATGCGGTGGAGATTCCGATGGAATTTCGCGAGATAAAGGAACTGCTGTGCGTAGCGAATGCGCCGCTCTCAGAAGAGAAGGATGCGCCACTCTACAACATCAATGTGATTTATCCGCATGCAGGACTGGTGGAAGTATTGCCGCAGCGCTGGTTGACGGCGCAAAACTACGAAGCTGGACGGGCGTGGATCGCGCGACTGGCGCGAGATACAGAGACGCACCGCATCGTAGGCGATGGAGTGCAGATTGCGGCATTCGAGTTGGAAGACGATGGCATGCGTCTGAGAAGGTGGTTGTGAGATTCAGACGAGTGTGAAAAGGCCTCCGAAAGTTGGAGGCCTTTTGTTTTGCGTTCAAGCACGGAATTACATGCCGGGCTTGGTAGCCGTGGCTTTACCAAAAGATTCGGCTAGCCAGTCATTCGATTTCCATGCGGGCTTGGTCTTGTCGTTGGCAAGATCGTAGCCGAGAAGGAAATTGGCTTTGGCGTAAACTGCACCGGCGTTCCAGTCGAGGGGCATGGTCATGTCGTCGCTGGGTTGGTGGTAGCGTTCGAGGTAGAAGGTGCGGAAATTTTCGCTGGCCTTGGGGTCTCCGCGCAGGCTGATGCCGATGACGGGCACGCCGACGCGTATGAAGGAGTAGCCGTCGCTGCGGGTCATGAATCCGCCGCCGCCACGTTGCGGAGCGTCCTTGGCGGGTTCATTCGCGGGCAGGCCGAGGATTTGCGCGACGCGCTGGATGGAGGCGTTCACTCCGACGCGGTCGGGGCCAAGCATGATCTCTTTGTACTCGGTGAAGAACGGGATCATGTCGATATTGATGTTGGCGACCATGGAGTCTTTGGGGATGGTCGGATACTGCGCGAAGTAGTCGGAACCGAGCAGGCCTTTTTCTTCCGCGGTGACGAAGGCGAAGACGATGGAACGCGCGGGAGCCTTGGAGTTGGCGAAGGCGTCAGCGATATTCAGCACCGTGGTTACGCCGGTAGCGTTGTCCCATGCGCCGTTATAAAGCGAGTCGCCCTTGACGGGCTTGCCGATGCCGAGGTGGTCGTAGTGCGCGGAGTAGACGATGAACTCGTCCTTCAGTTTGGGATCGCTGCCGCGCTTGATGGCGATGACGTTGGGACTGGTGATGTCGTGCGAAGTGGTGACGACGTGCATTCGCAGGCGGAAGGTGGTTTCGAAGCTCCTGGCCTTCCCGGCTTTCAGTTCTTCGACGGCTTGCGCGAGGGTGACCGGGCTGCCTTCAAAGATTTTTTCGGACATCGCGGGCGAGAGCACGGCGGTGACTTTGATCTCGGAATTACCGCTGGGCTTTCCGTCGGGACCGATCCATTTCATGCTGGACTGGATGTTGGCGACAGTCTTAGAAAAAGGATTTTCCTTGTTGAACTCAGGCGTGGGCAGCATGAGAATACCGATGGCTCCGTGACGGGCGGCAGTCTCGGCCAACATGGGTCCGGTGCTGTAATGGGCGCGCTCTTCGGCGCCGAGCAGTGGTGAGCCTCCGCGGAAGATGGCGACGACTTTGCCTTTTACATCCACTCCGGCGTAGTCGTTGAGCTTGTACTTCGGAACTTCGGCTCCGTAACCGACGAAGACCACGGGCGCATCGACATCCGCAGTCGCGGCGAAGGCGTTGCCTCCGGTGTAGTAGTCGACGGCGAATTTTAGCGGCATCTCTTTGCCGGACTGAATAAGGATTGCCGCGGATTTATCGACGTCGGCGCTGTACTCGCGGAATGGTACGCGCTGGAACCAGGTTCCGTTCACGCCGCCGGGTTCGAGACCCATGGCTTCGAGTTTGGAGACGATGTAGCGGGCAGCGAGTTCTCCGCCGCGAGTGCCGGGTGCGCGACCTTCCATGAGGTCGTCGGCGAGATAGGCGATGTTTGCGCGAACGGAGCCGGGGGTGATGCGATCGAGACCAGGCTTTACGTCCGCCGGGATGGTGCTGGTTTGAGCGATGGCCAGAGTGGCAATAGCGAATAGAAAGAGAGCGAGAAATAGGGCGCGAATCTTCATAGGGAGAAATCCTCCAGTCCCTTGGGGGGACGTACAGCGACGCGGCAGAGCACATTCAGGGAAGCGGCACATCATAGAATGCGGCGGGAGGTTAGTCCACCTCCGTTCGCAGATGGCTGGCAGCAGTTGACGCTCCGAAAATCGCATCACAGGCCAGTGTGAGGGCAATTACATCTTTTCCGATTCGCATCTGTTCCACCGTTTTGCTAGAATTCCTTATTCCGACACAAGTTTTCAAACCAGCGGAGAAAATAGAAAGTTATGGCATACGTAATCGCAGAACCCTGCATCGGCACGAAGGACACGGCTTGCGTGGACGCCTGCCCGGTGGATTGCATTCACCCCAAGAAGGACTCCGATAAGTACGCCACCGAGGAGATGTTGTACATCGATCCGGTGGAGTGCATCGATTGCGGCGCCTGCGTCCCGGTATGCCCGGTGTCGGCGATCTTCGCCCTGGATGACCTGCCAGAGAAGTGGCAGAGCTTTGCCGAGCGCAACGCCAAGTATTTCGGGCGTTAAGTCGGCCAGAGTACTTAGGTTCTAAAAGCGCGTGGCGAATGCTGCGCGCTTTTTCGTTAGGTACCAGATGTTAGATATTGCCAACGCGTCGGACGCGAGTGGGACACCAGCAGCGCCTCTCGCTGGCACCCATCCCATATTTCCCGTAAAATTACTAGTTTAGCCGCTGTTGGCGGCATTCCCTTGTTGGTTCGCGCCGTGTGGAAGGCATTGCAACATGCCGCTGAAGGAGTCTGAGGCAATCGTGCTGCGTACCTATCCGTTGCGCGAGGCCGACTTGCTGGTGACGCTGTTCACACGCGCGGAGGGCAAGGTCAAGGGAGTGGCCAAGTCGGCGAAGAAATCGCGTCGCCGGTTCGGCGGAGCGCTGGAACCGCTGACCTGTGTTCGGGCGCAGTGGGAAGATCGCGAACGTCAAGAGCTGGCGCGCATCGATTCCTGCGAAGTGCTGCTCTCGCCGATGTCGGAAGAGATTGATTATGGGCGGGCTGCGGCCTTGGCACATATCGGCGAGATGCTCGACGAGTTGATGCCGGACCGCGAAGTGAATGACACGGTCTTTCGCCTGGCGTGGAATGTTTTGCAGAACACGCATGCGGGCGCCATCTGGATGCCGATCACGTACTTCGAGCTCTGGATGGTACGGTTGATGGGATTTCTGCCCGACTTCGCCGAGTGCGTGGATTGCGGCGCGTCGCTGGCGGGAGAAAAGGCGTATTTCCACGCGATGGTGGACGGCCTGCTTTGCGCGCGCGACAAGCGCCTGGCCTCCAGCGAACTCTCGATGGAGTCGCGAGCGATTGCGGCGGAGATGTTTCGCAAGCACGTTGAGAATTTTGTTGGCGCTCCGTGGCCGCGCAAGACCGCTGCGGACTTGCGCAAGATGCTGATGCAGATCGTGCAGCGGCACGCGGAACGTAAACTGGTTACATTGGCGGCATTGGATAAGGTGGATCAGTGATTCGATTGAGGCAGTCGGCGCTTGCGGTGACATTGCTGGCGGCGTTAGTGCTCGTCATGGCGGCTCCCACGTGCGCGGAGTCGCGTCCCGAGCTGTTGCAGGGTGTGAAGGTCATCAGCAACGACGCGGCAGCCAGCGAGTTCATCGACTTCTACTATCTGCATCCGCGCCCCGAGTTGACCGTCTCCGCATTGCAGTATTTTTCGCGTAACAAGATGCTGAATCGAGAAGCCTTGCTGGCTCCGTTTTCCGGATTTTTATCGCAGGTGTTCCGTCAGAATCCGAAGGTGGCCGAACAGTGTGCGCGTGAGTTGACGTCGCCTTCCCAGCGCAAGGTGCTGGTGTATTCGATATGGATGTCGCAACTGGATAACGCGGCCGACCTACTGGCCATCGTTGGAAACGGCGCGGATGCGGAAACTAAAGCAGTGGTGAAACAGTTCACGTACCAGGTACCGCCGGATATGTTGAAAGTCGAGATACGTTCGGCGGGATCGATTGACGCACTTTGGGGAGCATATTTCGCTACTGGAGACCGCCGATGGGTGGCGAAGATAGTGTCCGTGCTACCTTGGTCGGAAGCGAAAGATGATCAGGACCGCCGTGTAATCGGCAGCTCCGCGCAGTGGTCGCTGGAAACGATTGCAGCCAAGCACAAATCCGTTCGCGACATTCTCGATCAGGAGCAAAAGACGGCACCCGAAGGGCAACGTCGGCTTATCGCGAATGTACTGAGAGAAGCCGATAAGAAGACGAGTACGCAATAGCAATTTTCAAATAAGTTTTGCAACTATGAACGAAGAACTGCTTTCCTCATGTCGATGACGAAAAATACCGGCCTCACCTTTCAAGACCTTATCCTGAAATTACAGGACTTCTGGGCACGGCAGGGATGCGTGCTGCAACAGCCACACGATGTGGAAGTGGGCGCAGGCACCATGTCGCCGGAAACTTTTTTGCGGGTGCTGGGACCGCGTCCGCATCGCGTGGGATACGTGCAGCCGTCGCGACGTCCGGCAGACGGACGTTATGGCGAGAATCCGAATCGGCTCTACAAACACACGCAATTTCAGGTGATTTTAAAGTCTCCGCCGGAGAACGTGCAGGAGTTGTACCTGGAATCGATGAAGGCGATCGGCATCGACCTCTCGAAACATGACATCAAGTTTGAAGAAGATAACTGGGAATCTCCCACGCTGGGCGCGTGGGGCATTGGCTGGCAGATCATGCTGGATGGACTGGAAGTAACGCAGTTCACTTACTTCCAGCAATGCGGCGGCGTTGACCTGGACCCCATTTCGGCGGAGCTGACCTATGGTCTGGAACGAATCGCTGCCTTTTTGCAGGATGTGGATTCCATTTACGACATCGTCTGGGTGCGCGATCCCGAGGGCAATCCGGTCACGTATGGCGACATACGCTTGGCGGATGAAGAGCAATTCTCCGTTTACAACTTTGAGCGCGCCGATGTTGGACAGCTCTGGAAACATCTGGACGCCTACGAATCAGAGTGTCAGGCGCTGATCAACGATTACAACGCGCTGGTGGCCGAAGGCAGAGAAGCAGGCAAAAAAGAACGCACGCTGGACGAGGAATTTGGGCGGCATCTGCGCGAGCAGAAACGCCGTTTCCCGCTGCTTCCGGCCTTCGACCTATGCCTGAAGTGCTCACACCTGTTCAATATTCTGGACGCGCGCGGCGCCATCAGCGTGACAGAGCGCGTGGGAGTGATCGCACGCATACGCCAGTTGGCGGTAGGTTGCGCAAAGGCATACGTGGACCAGCAGAAGCAGACGTCAGACGTAAGACCTCAGACACCAGTAACTTAGAACTAAGCAGACGTCAGACGCAAGACAACAGACGCCAGTAACGCCCAAGGTCAAAGGCTGATGTTTTGGGGCGGACTTGCTTTCGGGAACACCAAACGATTTATTGTGACTTAGGGCACAGCTGAGACCCTGAAAACACGCGACAATAGAGAGAATTCACGCAACGATGGCTGACTTCCTGCTAGAGATTGGAACCGAAGAAATTCCCGCTCGCATGCTACCCGGTGCAACGGACGAACTCGCGCGCCGTGTTGGCGAACTGCTGCAACGTGAACGCCTCCTCGGCGGCGCTGATGCGCAACTGGAGAGCTATTCCTCTCCGCGACGGCTGGCGGTACTAGCTCGTGGCGTTATGGCTTCGCAACCGGACGTGGAAGAACAAATCCTGGGCCCGGCCGTGAAGGTCGCCTATAAAGATGGACAGCCAACGGCGGCGGCACACGCGTTCGCGAAGAAGGTGAATCTCGACATCTCCGAACTGAAGCAGGTATCGACTCCCAAGGGCGACTATCTCTCGGCGACCGTTCAGAAGCAGGGCCGCTCCGCAGTGGAACTGCTGGCGGAGATGTTACCCAAGGAAATCGCGGGCATCTACTGGGCGAAGAACATGTATTGGCGCGGCAAGACGGCGGAGCGATTTGTTCGTCCCGTGCGCTGGATGGTGGCCGTGCTGGATGGCGAAATTGTTCCGGTGGAATTTGCCGGAATCACCGCCGGACGCGAATCGCGCGGACATCGCATATTGTCGAAAGGGGCTGTTACCATTTCGTCGCCTGCGGATTACGCGAAGGCTCTGGAATCGGCTTCCGTAATAAACAATGCGGCAGACCGTGAGCATCGCATACGCAAGGCGCTGGATGCGGCGACGCGCACGGTTGCCGGAGCGCGCTGGCGCGAAGATGCCGACCTGCTGGCGACCGTCGTGAATCTCACCGAGTTCCCTTCCGTCATCCTCGGAAATTTTGAAGCTGAATATCTGACGTTGCCGGAAGAAGTGCTGGTGACGGTGATGCGCGACCATCAGAAATATTTTGCCGTGGAAGACGCGAGCGGAAAACTGGCTCCGCATTTTCTGGCTGTGCTGAACACGACCGCTGGAGCTGATGGCGAGGCAGTGATTCGACACGGCAATGAGCGAGTGTTGCGTGCGCGCTTTAACGATGCGCGCTTCTTCTGGAATGCGGATCAGAAAAAGCCGCTCATGGATCGTGTCGAAAGTCTGAAACTAGTTACTTTTCAGAAAGAGCTTGGCAGCTATCATGCGAAGACCGTCCGGGTTAGCAAACTTACCAATGTAATTGCCGAAGAACTTGCGATGAACGGCATCTCGGTTGACCGGAAGGCTCTGCAAGAAGCCGCACTACTCGCGAAGACCGATCTCACCACGGAACTCGTCAAGGAATTCACGGAACTGCAGGGCGTCATCGGCGGGCTCTATGCCGAAGAGCAGGGACACGACGCGAAGGTCGCGGTTGCCATTTACGACCATTACAAGCCCGAGTCGATGGAAAACGAAATCCCTCGCACTATCGAAGGCGCGGTGCTGGCCATCGCCGATAAGGCTGACACCATTGCCGGAATGTTCGCTCACGGCATGGTTCCCAGCGGCTCCAAGGATCCCTTCGCGCTTCGCCGTGCCGCCAACGGAATCGTGCGCATTCTCGCCGAAAAGAAGTTGCCACTCAGCCAGACTGCGTTGTGGAGGTCTCAACCGGCCAGCCCGACCAAAGCTCTGGCTGAGTTCCTGAACGAAAGATTTGCGTTCTATTTGCGCGATGCCCGCGGCTTCGCCTATGACGTGGTGAATGCGGTTCTTTCTGCCAGTTCTGACGACATCGTGGACGCCGTTTCGCGGGCGGAAGCCGTGAGCAAGGTGCGTCCCTCGGAAGATTTCGAATCCATCTCCGTAGCGTTCAAGCGCATGAAGAACATTCTGCGCCAGGCTACGGAGAGCGGGAAATGGACTCCGGAGATGGCGCAGACAGCGCCTTCGACCGAAGACATGGATCCTACGGAACAGGGATTGTTCGACGCCGTACCGCAGGTGGCGGCAAGCGTCGGACGTCTGCGCGGAGAGAAGAAATACGATGAGGCGCTGGTGGAGATAAGCAAGTTGCGCCAGCCCATCGACGTCTTCTTCGACAAGGTGATGGTGATGGCGGAGGACGCGGAAGTTCGGCGTCGGCGCTTGTATCTGCTGCACAAGCTGATGAGCGAGTTCACGACCATCGCGGACTTCAGCGAGATCATCACGGAACGCAAAGTTTAGCTGTACGCCGAGAGTGTTGACCGGCGAGTAGTACTTACAAAAATGAGTCACCGGCACTCCGGTGATTCTTCAAGAAGACAATAGTAGTAGAGTCAATGAATCCAATGACAGAGAGCGAGAAGATGGCAACTACAAGTGCATCGGCAATCAAATACGTCTATTTCTTCGGTGCCGGTTCGGCTGAAGGAAACGGCAAGATGAAAGACGTGCTCGGCGGCAAAGGCGCAGGCCTCGCCGAGATGACCAACGCAGGACTGCCCGTACCTCCGGGCTTCACGATTCAGACGGAAGCGTGCCGCGAATATATGCGTGGCGACGTTTCTCCGGCAATTGACAAGCAGATGGATCAGGCCATCGCCCACCTGGAACAGGTGATGGGACAGAAGCTTGGCTCCGCCTCCGATCCGCTGCTGGTCAGCGTTCGCTCGGGTGCGAAGTTCTCCATGCCCGGCATGATGGACACGATTCTTAACCTGGGCCTGAACGACAAGTCGGTCGAAGCGCTCGCGCAGCGGAGCAACAATCCGCGTTTCGCCTATGACAGCTATCGCCGTCTCATCCAGATGTTCGGCAGCGTTGTGCTGGAAATCCCGAAGCACGCGTTCGAAGAAGTTTTCGACGGCAAGAAGAAACAGAAGAAAGCGAAGCTGGATACCGACCTCGACGCGAAGGCCCTGCAGGAAGTGATCGCGGAATACAAGAAGGTCGTGAAGAAGCACGCCAAGATGGACTTCCCGCAGGACGCGCGCGAACAGCTGGTGATGTCGCGTGATGCCGTATTCAGAAGCTGGCAGAACGATCGCGCCAAGCACTATCGCCGCATGAACAACATCGACGACATGCTGGGCACCGCCGTGAACGTGCAAGCCATGGTCTTCGGCAACCTGGGCGAGACGTCGGGCACGGGAGTGGGATTCACGCGCAATCCCGCGACCGGCAAGAAAGAATTCTACGGCGAGTTCCTGATGAACGCGCAGGGTGAGGACGTCGTCAGCGGCGTGCGCACACCGATGCACATCACCGAACTGGAGCGCATCAACGCCGGCGCATACAACGAGCTGCGCGAAATCACCACAAAGCTCGAAAAGCATTATCGCGATATGCAGGACTTCGAATTCACGGTGCAGGAAGGCAAGCTCTTCATGTTGCAGACCCGCAACGGTAAGCGCACCGGACTGGCTGCGGTTCACGTCGCCATCGACATGGTGAACGAAGGCCTGATCACGAAGGAAGAAGCCATCTCGCGCGTGGAAGCCAACCAGTTGTACGACTTCCTGGTTCCGCGTCTGGATGAAAAGGGCTCGAAGGTCGAAGTGCTGGCCATCGGACTTCCGGCGTCGCCGGGCGCGGCTGTCGGCCAGATCGTCTTCACGGCTGACGATGCGGTCACGATGATCCAAAAGGGCAAGATGAAGTCCGTGATTCTGGTCCGTGGCGAAACCACGCCGGAAGACATTCACGGAATGGAAGTCGCCAGCGGCATTTTGACGTCGCGCGGCGGCATGACTTCACACGCGGCTGTTGTAACGCGCGGCATGGGTAAATGCTGCGTGGCCGGCGCAGGCGATTGCGACGTCAGCGAGAAGAAGAAGGAACTGAAGATCAAGGGCTACACCTTCAAGGAAGGCGACTGGATCTCGCTGGACGGAACCACCGGACGCGTGATCAAGGGCAAGCTGAATACGCTGGACGCTTCGCCGGACGATCAGGACCTGGTGAAGTTCATGGCCTGGGTCGATCCCCATCGCCGCATGAAGGTTCGCGCGAATGCCGACATTCCTCGCGACGCCATACAGGCGCGTGCGTTCGGAGCAGAAGGCATCGGCCTTTGCCGCACCGAGCACATGTTCTTCGCAGAAGATCGTCTGCCGCACATGCGCGCGATGATTCTTACGGACAACGAGAAAGACCGTCGCAATGCACTGAAGAAGCTGCTTCCCATGCAGCGCGCCGATTTCCTCGGCATCTTCAAGGCGATGGACGGATTCCCGGTCACCATCCGCACGTTGGATCCGCCGCTGCACGAGTTCCTGCCGAAGCGTGAAGACCTGCTGGTGGAAATCGCCAAGCTGGAAGTCACGAAGCCGCGCTCTCCGAAGCTGAAGGAACTGCACACGCTGCTGAAGCGCGTGGAAGACCTGCACGAAGTGAACCCGATGCTCGGCCACCGCGGCTGTCGTCTGGGCGTCACCTATCCGGAGATCACGGAAATGCAGGCGCGCGCCATTCTGGAAGCGGCCGTCATCGCCGCCGGCAAAGGCATCAAGGCCCTGCCGGAGATCATGATCCCGCTGACGACGGGAATCAAGGAAATGAAGAACCAGGCTGACATCGTCCGCCGCGTTGCCGAAGAAGTGTTCAAGGAAAAAGGCAAGCGCGTGGAATACATGGTAGGCACGATGATCGAACTGCCGCGCGCGGCGCTCGTCGCTGACGAGATCGCGCAGGTAGCCGAGTTCTTCAGCTTCGGCACCAACGATCTGACGCAGACCACGTTCGGCATCTCACGCGACGACGTCAACAAATTCCTTCCGTCCTACATCAAGGAAGGAATCTTCAAGCAGGATCCGTTCGCCGTTCTCGACCAGGATGGGGTGGGACAACTGGTGAAGATGGCCGTCGAAAAAGGCCGCACGACCAACCCGAAACTCAAGGTTGGTATCTGCGGCGAACATGGTGGAGAGCCGGAGTCGGTAAAGTTCTGCCACAAGGTAGGACTGAACTACGTATCGTGTTCGCCCTACCGCGTACTGACCGCGCGTCTTGCCGCAGCGCAAGCCAACCTGGAAGAAAAGAGTGGCGTGTCTGCTGGTCAAACGAAGTAAGCTGTACCGACGTTGTTCAGAAGGGGGATGCGCTTCGGCGCATCCCCCTTTCAATTTGTATGGGAGTAAATTGCTAACGAAGTGCCGGTGACTTACGTCACAGACTCATGTATTCGCGAGGCGAATAATCAAAGCTGTGCTGAAAGCGCTCACAACCCGGAATGCGGCGAAAATGATGTCCGCCGCGTTGTGCCTGGTGATGGCGCTTGCCTCGCTTGGCATGGCGATGCCGATGGCGTCCCACGCCGAGCATTGCAAGTCGATGGCTCCGCAAGCAAAGACAGGACACGACTGTTGTCCGCGCAAGGTCGAGGTCAAACCAGCCTGCCCGAGGAATCGCGACGCAATGGCAATGCAACTCGCGCTCATGCCAGCGTGCTGCCAACTGGCGGATGAGCGCCTGCCAGTTCCTCGCGAGACGGCGGCCCCGGGAACACAGGTTCAGAACGAAACTTCCGTCGCGCACATCGCAGCGGCGTTCCATACTTCACGACGAAATCTTCAAAGCGGGTGGCTCGAGGGTGGACTGCGATATTCGCGTCCGGTCTTCGAAGCCAAGGCCGATCTTCTGATCTAGGACTCCGTCCACCCCGGCGGCCCGATGGCGCGCAACTGCGCACAAGATGTGGACCAGCTTCGGCTGATAACAAATTGAAGTTCTAGAGGAAATCGTGAAAATCAAAGCTCTGCTTCTCACGCTCGTACTTTCGCTCTCCGCGATTGCCCAGACTGCCACCCCGACTCCTGCTCCTAAAGCCGATGCCAAGGCCGGTTGCGCCTGCTGCGCCGGGCACGACATGAAGAACATGGCCGGACATGACATGAAAGACATGAAGGGTCATGACATGAAGGGCATGGACATGAAGGACGGCAAGATGTGCGCCCGCGACGGCAAAGATGCCAAGGGTTGCTGCGCCGGCATGAAGGACAAAGACGGCAAAGCAACGGCTTGCGCCGGCATGAAAGATAAAGACGGCAAAGCGATGGCTTGCTGCGGCGGCATGAAGGATAAGGACGGCAAGATGAAGTGCGATATAGCTGCCCACAAAGATGGCAAAGGTTGCTGCGGCGACAAATGCCCGATGCACGGTGGCGAAAAAACCGAGCACGGGAACTAACGTTCCGTTCGAGTAATACGGTTGGTAGAAAAGAAGAGTCCGGCATCCCCGGGCTCTTTCTTTTATGGAAGTTGTTCGATTCGTTGCAAGGCTCGATGCAGCGGATCGGCGGCGAGTTCGTCTGCGAGACCGATGTCCACGGCGCGTCTGGCATTCACTTTTTCGGCGGCGAC
>JBBRZF010000095.1:0-13363 GCA_038236965.1 Terriglobales bacterium
GGCATCTTTGCCAAAGGGGTCCAGCGCTATATCAGGTAGCGGCCACAAAGCGCTTAACATCATCCCTCTCCAAGAAAGCGACGGCTCGGCGGCGAAGTCGGCTACAAACAGTATTCGGGTTCACGCCAAAAACTGCGCCTCGCCCCGTGTTCGGCGCTTTCCGAGCGTCATTTCTCGCGAGGGCCGAAGTTTGCGACACTACGGCCCGCGTATTGCTGGTCCTTTGCTAAGCCGCTGACTATCGCCACTCTCCCTGCAATGTAAAGGCAGCCCAATTGATCGGCGCTGCTCGAGCCCGCGACTGAAGCATCCTGATCTGTGCGGCGCGTAGTGAGGCTGCTGGGGGTAAACCACTGACGACGCCACGGTAGAAGTCTTGCATAAGTTCCGATGTGACGCTGTCATCAACCTTCCAAAGGCTCGCCAGTACCCGCGCAGCCCCCGCACTCAGGAATCCGCGTGTCAGGCCGATGATTCCCTCGCCCTTCATAACAGTTCCCAATGCCGTTTGGCACGCACTGAGTACAACCAACTCAGCAGATAATCGTAGGTCATAGACATCCTCCAACTTGAGAAGCCCTGGCTGAGCAGCGCCGTGTTCGTCAAATAGCGATAAGATAACACCCGACAATTCCGGCCTAGTTGGGTTGAGAACTGCATGGGTTGCAAAATGAATAAAGCGATAATCGTTCAATCCAGCCGCCTTAAGGTTCGTCACGGTGGCCTGCGACCCAGTGAGCCTGAGAAACTGACCGGTCGGAAATAGCCCGGTTATCGACTCCGCCTCCTCGCGAGTGAACGACAGGCGCGGCAAGCGCATTCTTTTAGACGCACTATCCACGAACCCCAAGTCTGCTGCACCCCGAAACACGGCAGCGTCGCGCAAAGATGCAACCCGGGTGAGCTCCCGGCCCGGGGCGCCCGTAACACGCGGATCGCTCAAATCAAAAATCGGATCCGCAATCATGATCAGCGCCTTTTGTGCATCATGCGTCTGAGCACGTCGCTTCCTGAGCGCTGATATTACCGAAAGCGATGGCAACATAACGATCTCGTGGTCTACTATCAAGCGTTCTCCGGGCGCCGCGGGATTGGGGAGTGCCGCGAACGGGATGTAATGAAGAGACCCGTCAGGTACGATAACCAGCCTGTGGCCTTTGATTAGGCTCGACGCGGCAGGTGTAAGAATAACTTCCGCAAGTTTTAGCGCCAGCCCGTCAAAGGCTTCTGATGAATTCCTCGTCCCGCGGGGCACTGTCCCCTCAACCAACGCTCGGTATGCGGCTGAGGCCTCTCTCTCGATCACCTCACGCCGTGGGAGGATATAACTAGTCAGGGTGTTGTTGTTCACGACCCACAAATAGCTGTGGCTTTCTCCGAGAGCATACTCCAGCAGGGTCGTATCCGGTCCGAGTTCCCGCTGGATGGCGGTTAGGTCGAGGTGTCGGGCCGTCGCGCTCCTGAGGTTACCGGTTACGCTCGATGAGGCCCGAATCCTTGAGCGAATCATACGCAATTCACCGAGTAGGTGTCCAGTGTCATTCCATATACCGCTCAGCTGATTAGATGACTGCCCTCCCATCAGGACCTGCAACTCCATTTCGGCCTTATCGCTCAACTGTTTTTGGACTCGCCGTTCCTCAGCGAGGAGTTCAGCGTCACCGCCAACTCTGAAATCAGCATTCGTGTCTGCTAGTACGTCTGATAGGCTTCTGGCCTTTGCCATCTCAGCCGCCCCCAACGCGAGAACATCAAATCCACCTCTAGGGTTGGTGCTATGCATCAGCATCAGCAAATCAACATAAAACTCGTACCCCTCGAGTACCTGGATCATATACGACGCTCGGAGCTCTGGACTTCCTACCGAGGCCCGTTTCGTTTCAACTAATTCCACCGCTCTTTCGATCAGTTCTCTTGCGCGCTGGAGATGTCCTTGCATGCTTTCGGCGCGAGACAGCCCGTAGAGAAGAACCTCGTCGTCCTCGAGGTTCTTAGCGGCGTTACGGAGCTGCTGCTTGGCTCTTGCCAAATACTTCAGCGCAGATGACGAGTCGCCCTTACGCAAGTACACCCACCCAATGTTCATGGTAGCTATGGACCGTAGCACGGAATTGGTTACTTGAGTCTCATCGATAGCCTGCTGATAGAAATGGAGCGCACGGTCATAGTCTTCGCGCCAGAAGTATGCAACACCTAGGTCAATGAGTGTTGCTGGCGTTTTGCTTAAGGCCAACGAATCCATATACGCTTTGATGGATGTGTCATATTGGCCGGCCACCTTATAAGCGAGACCAAGTTGTCTCAGTATTGATGCTTGCACAAGTGTCTGTTGTAGATCGCATGCTATATTCAGGGCCTCCTGTAGCTGTGCGATCGCGTTATCGGAATCACCACTTTTTAAGAGGACTGCAGCGGCTCGATACAGAGCCTCCAGCCGCCCGTTACGATCCCCGGTGATCGCCTGCAACTGTGCAGCGGCTACATAACTGCTGAGAGCTTTATCGTATTCGGCGGCCGAGGTATGCAGTGAACCAACTCTGATCAAGATAGAGGCCTCGGCTGAACGCAGTGAGAGACGACGGCAGACTAATAGGGCACGATCATAGTAGCCAAGGCTCTTCTGTCGGTCACCCAGTACGCTGCTAACATGTGCAAGATCATCAAGAAGTGCCACCGTGCGAGAAAAGAGCAGATGGGTGTCCAACAAATCGAGTGCTTCCTGGAAGCATCGTGCCGCGTCCGCTCGCTTGTCGCTTATCCATAATAGATGGGCTTTAATTCTAAGTAGAGCCACCAACTCACGGATGCGTCCCAGAGTAGTAAACAGAGCGATTGAGGTGGTCAAGTCCTTAAACAGGTTGAGACGATCTCCGAGAGCATATTGTGCAAGGGCGATGTCCCCGGTAAGCCTAGCGCGCCGTGTTACGACACTTCGAGAAGTAGCGCCGAGAGCCAAGTAGATGCGATCTGCTTTCCGAAACGCATCTAGCCCTCCTTGTGGGTTGCTCGAGCGTTGGTACAGCGCACCTAGTAAGGTTAAGGTCGTCGCCTCAGCACGTCCTTCTCCTAAGCGATGCCAAGTGGCACAAGTTTCCTCAAGGCTTTCGCCGACTCGTGAATAAGTACTTGTATCGCTTTGACGTAATAAGCGCTGCGCCGCCTGTTGGGCTGCCTGGGATGAGACGCGGAGTCCATCAGCATCGGTACTGGTTCTAAGCTCATCAAGGACGATGACTAAATCACCACCCTCGGACGAGGGTTCAAGGGAGGTAAGTACAATGCGATAATCTCCGGTTGTGGCAGATATGCCACGTAAAGTAAAGGTCTCAAGGAGTCCCGATCTCGATATCAATTTGCCTGAGGGGTCGAACATCAATACCGTTATGTCGATCCGTTCCGGCTCGATTTCTACGCGGAAGTATTGTCCAGACTGCGCCGTAAAGTGATATTCGCGCTGTGTGCCACCCGCGATCGTGGCTCGTTGTTCTTGTCGCACGGCTAAAATGGTGTAGGGAGTACCACTGTTCTGTGCTCCGCACAAGGCGGTGCACAAAGACACGAGAACCGCGGAATGTATTAATGTCTGAAACATGTCATCCTTGATACACCGGTGCTTTCGACGATCAGAATACAATGTTACGCACAGCGCGGGCCTGCCCGGCGCCTATGTCGGTTTTAATGCCGCCGGGGACCACTCGCCGTTAACGGGCTGAGCCGACACGGAGACCCCCACCCGCACTATAGAACAACCGCTCCGTTTCGCCAGCAGGCGCGGCCGACTAGAATTTACGGGTTGACTTGGTTGCGCCCTCAGGGCCAGCGGGCCGCCAACGGCCGGAGTCACTAAAAGAGAACGGGCGCAAGTGAAGAGTGGAAAGGCTCATTGAAAGTTTCTCCGTTGTTGAAGTATTTAAGCACTTCGTTTAGATTAGTGGCGTGAGCTCAAAAGCGTTTCCACGCTTCGGCTCGAGATCCAGCCCCGTTCGGCGCACCAGGATTTCCAGTTGTTTGATTTGTGATCTGGCAAGACCTGATAGAAGTGAGCACTAATCGGAGCTTTATTGAGATGGAGGCCGCTAGTTCAGCTCGGGAGCGATGGGTTCTTAGTAAGGAGAGTTTTGAGCGTTTTCTGAAGGCATTGGATGCGGACCCGGTTCGTGCTGGAATCCTCTATGAGCAGACTCGTGCGAAGCTGGCCACGTTTTTCCGATGCAATGGCTGTTGGGAAGGTGACGATCTCGTGGATGAAACGCTGGACCGAGTGATGCGGAGATTGAGCGAGATCGAGATCCAGAACCTATCGTCATTTATCCGTGGCGTTGCTCGCAATGTTGCCTCCGAAGCACACAAGAGAAACAGAAAAACTTCGTCGATTGAGGAGATCCCTGAACCAGTCTGGGACCGGAGTATGCAGGGTGACGCGTCGACAATAGCGGAGCACGCATCCCCGCAGTCTCTTCATTGTCTGGAGGGGTGCATAAAAACACTGACGCCTGAGGATAACCACTTAATTGCCGAGTATTATCAATACGAAAAGCGCCAAAAGATCGAGCACAAGCAGACGCTCGCGGCGGAGTTCGGCATAACCGCTAAGGCGTTGCGAGTGAGAGCGTTCAGAGCCAGGAGGAGGTTGGAGAAATGCGTTTTGGACTGCGTCCAACCTTCTGGTGAAACAAAACGTCAATCGAACCACTAAGTATGGAGGGCGACGTGTGGCAAGCGGCCGCGGACGACGTGATTATCGTCCGATACCTGCTCGGGCAGTTGCCCGAAGCAGAGCGCGATCATTTTGAGGATCGATACTTCTCTGACGAGGCTCTTCACGAACAGTTGCAGGCGATCGAGGAGGAGTTGATTGACGCCTATGTTGATGGAGATCTCACCGGCGAGGACTTGGCTTGCTTCGAACTCCGGTTTATAGGTTCTCCGGAGCGCGAGCGGAAGATATTGTTTGCGAGGGCGTTGCGAGCGGGTACTGATCGCCGCGCCCGTTTCGGTCGGCTTCAATCGATTTCAGAGGCTCGTCATTCGCAAGATGCTCCCGGGGAGTTCGAGTCGCTTGCGGCGCCGGTTGGTGGGCCACCGGTCGCGGGCGGGAAGTTGGACTCACCTCCGCCTTCAGCCAAACACAAAAGGAAAAGCCTATTATCCATTTTGATACCTCGTTCATTTGGGATGCAGATGGCATTTGGTGGGGTAGCAGCGGCTTTGATAGCGGGTTGGATTACGCTGTCCTTCCTGTGGCGGCGGGGAGTGGAGCCACCTGCAATTGTGGCCAGAATAGAGCAGCCAGTCGGTTACAAGTCTTCTAAAAACCCCGTACCGAATGCTCCGGGAGTTTCTCCTTCGAAGAGTGTCGCCAAATCATCCCCTTCCGGACGGCCGAGGACCTCATCGACGGGGGGACATACAGATTCAACGGAGTTGGATAGAGAAACACTTTCCATTCCTATTATCCCACTTACCCCACCTTCCGTTGACAGTGCCCCCATTCCAAGCACCCTCAATCGAGATCCGTTCGGAAGGCAAGTTCTGGCTTTTGTACTATTGCCCGGCACGCGCGGCGACGGGGATGGAAACATCATAGCCCTGCCATCGCGGCGGAGTTTCGTTCGCCTGGAACTCGGTTTAGAAGCGAGTGATTACGATCAATACACAGCTGTTGTGGAAACTGTCGACGGGAACGAGGTCTGGAAAGAGAGTAACTTGACCGCGCAATCTAGCATAGGATCGACCCGGACCATTAGGGTCCAACTCCGATCCGACCGGCTTGATCCCGGTGATTACCTTGTAAAATTGAGTGGTCTGGCGCCAGATGGAAAGACAGAAGTGGTTGCGGGGTATTCCTTTCGTGTACGTAGGGACTGACGTTCCCGGGTGTGACGGCCCTTGCTTCAGGAGTGGTTCTCGTGTCTGTCAAAAACACTTGAACGCGACACGGAATGAGAATGGCCTTGGCGTCTACGGGGAGGTGGGCCGATGTTTGCCTTTTGAGCGCTTTTCTGCACCGCTAATTCGGAATAGTTATAGGAGCGGCCTGCTACGTCCTGTCTGTATTCTGCTCGTTCTGAGTTCGCTCTGTTATCCGCAGATCCACGAAGTACGATCGCCCGAGCGAGGTGTTCTCGTCGAGCAAGTAAGGGCACTTTCAGAGGCCGAAAGAGCGGGCATTCGCGCCGGCAATGCCTAAAGCTGGAGACCTTGCGGCGTTTACTGGAATCCCCTACGCTTCTTCACTAGGGAATAGGACAGGAACGTCATACGCTCGGCGGTTTACCCTCCTACAAAACACTACTCGGAAGTGTCATCCGTCTTGATTCAACCCAAAGCACACAAACACCTCAGCTAGGTGTATAGCTAAACTGCCTCGCTCGGTTCTTCCAAAAACATCATTCCTTTATGCGAATCGACTATCCTGAAACATTCGACCTAGCGGCCCCATGAGCGTCGCAGCATATTTCCGGATCTATTAAGATGTGGTGAAGGATAGCCAGCAGACTTTACTGTCGCTAATGTAAACCTGTACAGCTGGCAAGACGAACTCACCAAACGCATGGGTTAGGGATTTGATTATTCCATCCCACTTGAATCACGGCACTTTTATTGCATTAGATCCACGTCCACTACGCAAAGTTTGTCAAAAAACGGCGCGTTTGCCACTTGACGAACAATCGCGTCGGATCTATGCTCTCCCGAGCGGCAACTTTTCTCTGGAACGTCTGCGAACACATCTGAGAGAAAGTTGCGGGCCCCCTAATTGGAGGTTTTTTGACCATGGTTACTCTTGGTTTGCTCGGAGGACCGTCTGTGGAAACAGCCGAACCGCCGAGTCTCATGATTGCTACCTACACGGACGAGCACGGCAAGAGACAGATTCAAGCGTGCATGTGGCCGTCGTTCCTGCGCCAAATGACATGGTGTGTAGCCGCAACGACGATGCTTCGGGCCGTTATGAAACTGTTCTAAATAACAACTCAAAACAGTTTATCAATGCGAGCGGATGGCCCAGTTACACGGATGTCCGCTCGCCTTTTTGTGTGCATTTCCAAACGCCAACAGAACCCCGTATGACTTTGACGACAAGCAGGGACAGGGCCAATGCTGCTTTGCTTCCTTGCTTCCAGGTATGTATTCGATCACGGTCGAAGCCCCAGGTTTCAAGAAGTTTGAACATAACAACATGGCTATGAAGTTGGCTGGGAACATTCGCATTATCGTCAGACAGGAAGTCTGTTACGTGAAAGACGGTCAATGTCGCCTCCGAACTTCGAACGGTCCTGGTATTTCCAGATGACTGAAAGATCACTCGGAAGCTGACACTCAACAGTGGACTGCCGACAAACCGACCACCACCAAGCGTGTACCACTTTCAACAAGTGTCAGTGTCACCAATGCCGCGTTAGTTGATACACACACCGAGCGGCGGTGTATTTAATTAAGAACGTCTTGACGGTCGGGAGCAGCACAATCTCTGGAACGTCTGCGAAACGAAACCTGAAGAGAAGACGATCCCGACCGGGTTTTCGACCTCGGTGAATGTTATATCACCGCAGAATCGTGTGCAACTGTTTTTTATCCATGGGTGGACGAAACATTTCAGGAACGTAGAACGCAATGCCTCAAATCGCCAGCAGGTGGCTCGCGCTCTCGGACGTGGAGCGGCGACGTTTGTCGTAGATCTGCGTCGTCGTCACGTGCCGATGCCCGAGCAGGTTTTGAACTTTAATAATGTCCACGTTGGCGTCGAGCAGCAACGTGGCCGTGGTTGCCCGGAGCGAGTGGGGCGTGTATAAGCAACGCCGCGCGATCGAGCCGTCCGGGAGTTGTTCGTCTTTCATCGCACCCGGCAGTTGCTCGAGGTAGCGTTGCATCAGTTGGTATAACGCGGACGTTTCAAATGGCCGGTTGGCCAGTGTCTGGCTCCGGGCCCGATGCGCGGGCGGAAGAGGGGACCGGCCGTGAGTTCCGCTTTCGCCAAGTACTCACCGATGGCCTGAGCCGCATGAAAATGCAATCCGATGGTGCGGCGCTTGTCGCCCTTCTCGTGCAGCCGGAGCGTGGCTTCATCGCCGTCCTGGTGAAAGTCGGACACCTTCAACCGGCAGGCCGTGCCCAGTCGAATGCCGGACCAAAGAAACGTTTTCAAAATGGCGCGATCGCGATATTCTGTGACAGACTCGCCATCGGGTAATCCGATCAGCTGTCGGGCCCGCGTCGCGGACAACGCTCGCGTCTCCTCGCGCGGGTCGGTGGATTCCCTGGAGATGAACTGCGCGTGCGCGGGATTGGGAACCGTGATCGGCAACCGCATCTCGGCCGCCGCCGCGGCCAGGTATTTATAAAAACTGCTGATTGAAGAAATCCGCCGGTTGATGGTTTTGGGTGCCGCGTTCTTCGCGACCAGCTGCTCCCGGAAGGCGAGCACATCCTTAATAGAGACGGAGAGCAGGGCGGTCGATTCCTCGGGCCAGGCCACGCCCAAGAACTTCACGAACGTCATGATGTCTTCGCGGTAGGCGCGTTGCGTATGCAGCGACTGCCGGCGCGTGACCCAGGCTTCGAACAAACTGGCTAGGGAGAAAAAGAATTGCTGAACACGCTCGCGCACGACCGGCGTGGTGCGGCCGGCGAGGATGGGCGGAAGTGCAGATTCATTTTTCCTAGCCAGTTGAGTGCTCATAGGGGTGTGCGGGAAGCATACCGGAGGGCAGGGGATTGGTCAAGATAACAGATTTTATCTTGCATACGAGGGGAGCATAGCAGACCTATACAGGCCGTCAAGTGGCGATAGAGTAACGGGATGGCCAACCCGGAACACCTCGCGATTCTGAAGCAGGGCGTTGAGGCTTGGAATCAATGGCGAGTAGAGCACCTGAAAGAAGTTCGGGGTCCCAATGTTTTGGATCAATGGGTTGGGAGATGGGAAGGAGTCCGGCCGGACCTTAATGGGTCGGACCTCAACGGGGCGGACCTATGCCACGTCAACCTCAGACAGGCAAAGTTGGTTGGAACAGACCTCCGTAGAGTGAATCTCGGGGAGGCGGACCTCGTTTACGCGGATCTCAGGAGCGCAATACTGGTTGGTGCTGACCTCCACAAGGCGAACCTCGCCGGTGCTGACCTCAGCGGGGCGTACCTCAATGGGACGAACCTTTGTGGGGCGAATCTCATGACGTCGAGCCTTCACGGGGCCGATCTTACTGAGGCGAACCTTCGCGAAGCTAAACTCGCCCAAGCGAAGCTCCGTAGAACGGTCCTTAGAGGAGCGGATCTCGGCGGCGCAGAAATCCAATGGATCGCCTTCGCTGACATGGACCTAAGCGAAGTCAACGGATTAGGCGATGTGAAGCATTTTGGTCCGTCCACTATCGGTATCGACACGATCTACCGTTCCCACGGCAAGATCCCTGAACCCTTCCTGCGGGGTGCCGGAGTACCGGAACCGTTCATCGCCTACGCGCGCTCTTTGGTCGGCAAAGCGATCCAGTTCTATTCGTGCTTCATCGGCTACTCAAGTCAGGACCAAGCAATAGCGGAGCGTTTGCACGCCGATCTGCGGGCGAAGGGCCTGCGTGTCTGGTTTGCGCCCGAAGACCTGAAAATCGGTGACCGCTTTCAGGAGCGCATTGAAGAGTCGATTCGGTTTTACGACAAGGTCATGATCGTTCTCTCCGAGGCCTCCATCGCGAGCCCCTGGGTGGAGCGGGAAGTGAACGCCGCTCGCGAGCGCGAGGACCGGGAACACCGAGCGGTTCTGTTTCCGATCCGGATCGATGATGCGGTGATGGATGCCAAGCAGCCGTGGGCGGCCGACCTGCGCCGCACCCGTCATATCGGCGACTTCACGAAATGGAAGGACCACGACTCCTACCACAAAGCGTTCGAGAGGCTGCTGCGGGATTTGAGGGCAGATACGTCTGTACGCTGAATCCCTTCCCTGCGCCCTGAGATCGGATTGGCTCTCGTTTTAACTGGCCGCAGTACGTTTTTTCGGCGGGTTCTTGGAAGCCCATCGGGCTTTCATCATCTCCGACAAACGTTTCCGTCCGGCGGCCGTCATTCCGCCCTTCTTGGCCGCCCGTTTGGCTGCTGCCGGCTTTTGCGCAGCCCTCTGTGCGGCCCAGCGTTTCTTGGTGGCCTCGATGATGCGGCGCCGGCCTTCCGGCGACAGTACGCGTTTCTTGGGCGTGCCTTCGGCTGTTGACGCCGTTGCGGGGCTGGCTTCTTTCCTCGGTCTGCCGAGCGCGGTGTGGCGGGCGGGCCACCCATGTCGCGTGATGCTGCAAGAGCACGCTCGATGGCAGCGCTCTGCTGCTCGAGTTGCAAGGATGAGGCTGCTGAGATCACTTGACACCGTTGGTCGAGCCTCCTCCGCTCAAATCAGAATTTGATTGTAGTTGTTCTTAAAGCGTTGGGGGCAGCCAATCTGCCTGTGGGAGGACGCTTCGGAGGATAGTCCAGACCCGGATAATATGGGACGGTTGTAGAAACTGGTACCGTTCAAGGCGTCTACTCGCCGACATAGTCCAACTCCTGAAGTTATCGCAACTCGGGGGGTTTTGTGATATAAAACATTCATGCGAGTCCCTGTTTTTACAAAGTCGCCTGATCCGGATTGCATGTACATGACTCCCTTGTTGGTGCAGGCAAAGAAGAAGATTGCGGCGATGATAGAAGACCGTGAGGGACTAGCCTGCATCTTCGGCGACAACGGGTTCGGCAAATCAAGTCTGATACGGTCGATAGCCGGAACCTACGACGCCGACGAACGTTTCCGGGTCGCACTTTTAGCTAATAAGAACAACGATGCGACGCCCATGTCGTTCCTGCGGCTTATCGGATCCGAGTTGGACATACCTCCACAGCGTTCCCGCATGGCGCAAATGTCGGCCATGGAAGAATATCTCGACGAGCAGAGCCAAGCTGGCAAGACAGTGATCGTGTTCGTCGACGAAGCTCAAACTTTACCAGTTGACACGATGGAGGTAGTCCGATCGCTGCTCAACTATGAGACTTCAACCTCCAAACTGTGCCAAATCGTGATGGCGGGAGAGTTGACTTTTCGAGATCGTTTGATGACCAAACGCTACCGGGCGTTCAAGTCCCGTATTGTCGCACCAGTCGTGCTCGAGCTTTTCACCGCCCAGGAAACGGCCGAAATGATCGCTTTCCGGCATAAGCGGTGGGGGGTTGAAGATAAGTTCACTAAGGGAGCGTGCTGGGAGATACACTCCATAACCCAAGGCGTTCCACGAGACTGCGTCATCCTGGCTGGATATGCCTACAAGATAGCCGAAGAGGAATCGCTTCCAGCCATTGACAAGGAAGTTATCCAACGTGCTCACCAATTGATGCTGACCAAGAGCGACCGAGAGTCCTTGGAATCTCTCGCCGCCGTAGCAGTGTGACATGAGCAAGTTCCTTCGCAAGATGAACGCGATGTCATTGCCAAAGCCGGTACCCGCATCACCACAATCTGGGACGGTACCAGTTTCTACATCCGTACCTCTTATTGGTACCGTTCCAGTTTTTGTAACCGTTCCCTTTTCTGGAACGGTACCAAGAAGTGGTCCGACTCCTCATTCCAGAGTGCGGGTATTTAGAGCTACGAGGGTTGAGCAAGGACATTCCAGCGGAGAGCACATCATCTACGAAGTCCTGTGGCGCAACGCCGACGGTGATATGACTTCAAGAACTATACGGATTGGCTATGACAAGCTAGCAGCGCTTGCGGCTGTGAACTGGAAGACCGCTCGGACGTGTCTTAAAAGTTTGGAAGATAAACTCGCGATCGAAACCATAGGTCGAGAGGATTCCAACAGCCGGCTGGGGAAAATATATCGCATCTATTCCTTCACGTCGATACTCGAACGGCGCCGCGCATCAGGCCTTGAATGGGTAGAGAAGGGACGTGGGGTCAGATTCATTCCTCAACCTGGAACCGTACCAGTTTCTGCATCCGTACCAGTTTCTGCATCCCTACCAGCTTCTACCACCGTTGTAGAAGCTGGTAGGGAAACCGTACCAGAAACTGGTACGGAGACGGTACCAGTTTCTGGTACCCCTTTAGGAAAGCAGAAGGAAGTTAAGGAAGAAACGTCGTCGTCACTAGTTTCACTTGTCTGTCGAAGAAATGGCCTAGCACTGGACGACGCCGCAGCCCGTAAAATTATTCTTCGCTGCCGGCAACTCGATCCCACCGCTTCCGAGGATGAAATAGCATACGTCATGGCGGCAAAACTCGAACAGCTACGGAATAAACGCAACGTCGGAAACCTTGTTGGACTCCTGATATCTTCAGTTCCCGTCTACTTCGAAGATCCTCAGACCGAGATCCAGCACTATAGAGCTAAACAACTAGAAGAATCGACCAAGATCGAGAAAATGGCCCAGCAGATTCTCGCAGATCCAGACAGAGACGAGCAGGACAAAAGATGGGCTAACGAAGTAATCAGCAAAGCGAAGACAGGACAGTGACCCACCCCCGGCTTGACTTAATGTGAATTCTCTTTATTGATGCGACTGGCTACCACTCTTCGTGCGACTGAACCACGATTGATGCGACTAGGCGGAGCCGTTCCCATCCGCGTGGCCCCGGCTTGAGCGGAGTGGCAAGCGTTTCAAGTCGCCGATGATGGACTCGCAGAGACGAATCAGATCATAGATTGTCATCTCTGACGGGGGCTCCGGCTCTGGTTCCGGTTCGACGGGAAGAATGCCGGGCCGGGTCCAGACGCGCAGGCCGGCTTCCCAGCGGGTGGCGAGCCAGCGGGCGAGAGTTCGAGCGTAGGCGCGTTCGATGAAGGGTTCTGTCGAGAAGGTGTCCGAAAGCAGAGCTTCGCCTTCCAGGCGCACCAGAAGTGAGGCGAGTTGAACGGTAGCCGGGATCAGTGGCATTCCCGAGTCCCGCTGGTATTCAAGATGGGATATGGCACGATCGGCGGCCTCGGAAAGCGACATTCGCTGTAGATCGATATCCTGAGCGGCGGCGATAGTACAGAGCCAAGTCCATGCGTTCCGACAGCCGGGTGGTTTCCGATGTTCAGGCAAAGGCGGCAACTTTTCAGAGCGCACGAAACCCTCGAAACAAACGTAAATGGCTGGCATTGCTAGTGTCGGCTCCACGAGATAATGCGAAAGCGCGAACGCAGAATCAATGATTTGCGGGTGGGCCGTACACCGAAATCTGCGAAAAGCTACAGCAGTTCCTGCGAAAAACGTTGTTTCCACACGAATTCGTGCGAAAACGAATGTTAACGAGGGAGGCGCAAGCTGCTGAGGAGCTGGGACTGGGTGGCCAATACACGGGCGAGCAGAAACAGGCGTTCGAGCAGTTGCACCTCGTTGTCGAAGGAGACCGTCA
>JBBRZF010000096.1:0-13325 GCA_038236965.1 Terriglobales bacterium
ATCGCAGAAACAGGGTCTACTGATAGGAACCGTCCTATGTTGCTGCCGTAGTATCTTGCCCCGAAGTAGTCGAGTCCGGTTTCAGTATCACGTTCTTTGCCGGTGAACGTGGTTGGAGGGAAGTGAGCATGGGCGTGAACATGGTAGAGCGTGCGTTCTAATCGCACAACGAAAAACCCCGCTGCCCTAGCGAACCTTCGACTGTTGTGGTTCTAAGAAGTGCAAGCTTGGCCACTTGCCGACCGGTCTGCGCCAGCGACAAACCGGGGGCATGCACGTAACAAAACGAGAGGAAGAACAGAACGCAAAGCATGCGGCCCCACAGTTGGAAAAACGCCAACTGTGGGCCACCAGCCAGGATTTGCACAAGTGGCAAAAAGCATCATAGTGGTTGACATGCATCAGTCCTACTGACGGGATTGCGAAGGGCGAAATGCGAATCTGAACAATGTGAAGGGCGAAGGGTAGTGTTCGGTTGAGTAGATCGAAAAACAAAAGGTCCCTCCGCTACGCTAAGCTTCGGTCGGGATGACGATTTCGGTGGTAGGTGGAGGCAAATTGCGAATTGCGAAATGCGAATCTGAACAATGCGAAGGGCGAAGGGCGAACAATGCGAATTCGAATCTGAACAATGTGAAGGGCGAAGGAAGAAGGGTAGTGTTCGGTTGAGCCGATAGAAAAACAAAAGGTCCCTCCGCTTCGGTCGGGATGACGATTTCGGTGGTAGGTTGTAAGATGGGCCGAACGCGAAGGGCGAAGGGAGGATGGCGTGGCGTGGCGTCACGCAGGGACTGAAGCCCCAGTTCCTTGCAGTCTGGATGGCACGACTGAAGTGGTGCCCTGATACAGAGCCCGCTCGGAATTGCGAATTGCAAATCTGCAAACGGTTCGGTGGTGATTCGCGGCGCTGGGAGGAGAAAACAAGAGCAACTCGAAGAGCAACGGCAACATCAAGGCGAGCTGCGCTCGCCCGCCGCGGACGAGGCGTCCGGGCCCACGCGAGTCAAAAGCCCACGCGAGTCAAAAACGTCCGGGCCCACGCGAGTCAAAAGCCGACGTCAGGCAACACGAAAGAGGGCAGCCAAATGTGGCTGCCCTTCGTGTTGCTGCGACAGGGTGCTGCTATTTGCTTTGTGCGTTGTTGGCTAGCTGCCGGGTGAATTCTACGATGGAGCGGACGGCGAAGCCGCTGGGGCCTTTGGCGATCCAGGGTTTGTTGTCGTCCATCCATGCGGTTCCGGCTATGTCGAGATGGATCCAGGGAGTGTCTTCCACGAATTCCTTGAGGAACATGGCGGCGGTCACGGCTCCGCCCCAGCGTCCGCCGGAGTTGAGCACGTCGGCTATGTGGGACTTGATCATTTCGCCGTACTCGGCATCGACGGGGAGGCGCCACATTTTTTCTCCGGAGCGTTTGAGCGCTTTGGAGAAGTCGGTGAAGAAGGCTTCGTCGTTGCAGAAGAGTCCGCCGTTGACTCCGGCAAGGGCGACGACGCAGGCTCCGGTGAGAGTGGCGGCGTCGATGAGGTGCGTGGCTCCGAGCTGGCGCGCGTAGCAGAGTCCGTCGGCCAGGACGAGGCGTCCTTCGGCGTCGGTGTTGATGATCTCGATGGACTTGCCGTTCATGGCGATCTGGACGTCGCCGGGTTTCTGCGCGGAGCCGCTGGGCATATTTTCCGAGGCGCAGACGATGGAGATGACGCGGACGTTGGGCTTGAGCAAGGCGATGGCGCGCATGGAGCCGATCATGGCGGCGCCTCCGGCCATGTCGTACTTCATTTTTTCCATGCCGTCGGAGGGCTTGATGCTGATGCCGCCGGAGTCGAAGGTAATGCCTTTACCTACGAGTCCGAGGACGGGCTCGGCGGGGGCGTCGGTCGGTTCGTAACGCATGACGATGAGGCGCGGCTCTTCGACGGAACCTTGGGAGACGCTCCAGAAAGCGCCCATCTTCAGTTCGTGCAATTTCTCTGGGCCATAGATTTCGCACTTGAGGCCGACATCAGCGCACATCGCTTTGGCGCGGTCGGCGAGGATGGTCGGCGTCATCTTGTTGCCGGGCTCGTTGACGAGGTCGCGCGTGAAGTTCTGCGATTCGCCGATGATGCGTCCTTCGGTGAGTGCGCCTTCGAGCGCTTTCTGGTCGCCCTTGGCGACGACGGTGAATTCCTGGACGCTCTGGTCCTTGCGATCGGAGTGATAGTAGTTGGGATCGAAGTTGCCGACGAAGATGCCTTCGACGATGGAGCGCACGGCGTCGGAAAGGCCTCCGCGCTCGAAGATCATGGTGCTGTGCGCGGCGGGATCGGCTTTGCCGTCCCAGTTATCGGGGGCGACGACGGCGAAGGACTTGATGTTCTTTGCCTTGAGGAAACGAGTGGCTGCGCCGGCGACCTTGCGTAATTCGTAAGAGGAAAAGTTTTTCTGCTTGCCTCCGCCGACGAAGAGGACGCGTTTGGCTTTGAGTCCTTGCGGCTTGTGGAGGAGAACGGTTTCCAAAAGTTTGCCGGTGAGTTCGCCGGAGGCGATGAGTTCGGCGGCGGCGGCGGCGAGAGCGGAATCGGATGATTGCAGGACAGCTTTGTTCTCAGATTTTTCGCCCGAGTCGAGCACGGGGATGACGAGGCACTCGGTGTCGATTGCGGAAGGAGCGGCGGTAGAGAGGAGAGTCTTCATGTGCAGAAATCCCTTTCGATCTGCGGATTGGGTAATTGCGAATTTCGAATCGGGGAATTTGAAAGCTAAGGCCAGGTATTAGATTACCCGATTTGAAATTACCCGATTTGTATTACCCCGCGATCAGCCTTTCCGTCGGTTGGCTATTGCTTCGCGGGCTTCTTTGTCGGCGGTGCGGCGGCGTTCGGTTTCGCGCTTATCCCAATTCTGCTTGCCTTTGGCTAGGGCGAGTTCAACCTTTACACGACCGTTTTTGAAATAGATACGGGTGGGGATGAGGGTGAGTCCTTTTTGCTGCGTCTTGCCGGCGAGTTTTTCGATCTCGCTTTTCTTGGCGAGGAGTTTGCGGGT
This sequence comes from Terriglobales bacterium, assembly GCA_038236965.1. Classification (GTDB taxonomy): domain Bacteria; phylum Acidobacteriota; class Terriglobia; order Terriglobales; family Acidobacteriaceae; genus JBBRZF01. The sequence continues at coordinate 3,028 of JBBRZF010000096.1, forward strand.
GCGCAGGGGGGCGTGGTTGTAGATGTTGCCGTGTTCGTAGGGGCCGATGTGGGCGTTGAGAAGGAAAATCTCGCCGTCTTTGACGAGGCCGTAGGCGTCCTTGAGATTGGCGAGGCCCTTGCGAACGGATTTCACCTCGGTGCCGTGGAGGACGATGCCAGCCTCAAACTTGTCGGTTAGAAAGTAGTTGTACGAGGCCATGCGATTGGACGAGGCGTCGCGCAATCCGCTGGCGATGGGGTCGCGCTTGGGATTCTTCTCTTTCTCCGGAGTGGTCTGATGGGTGGACTGACGGGCCATTAGAAAGATTATAGGGCATCGGGAAGAGGCTCGGGAATTGCGTCATTGAGTCATTGAGGCATTGAGTCATTGACGTCAAGGGCAAATACCGACGCCCTTCGCAGCGTTCAGGGTGACACCGGTATCGAAACAGATATGGAAGCGGAGCCGAACGCGGGGGTTCGAATTGTCACATTCCTGTAGCGGGAAGGGGTGTAGAGAAACGTTATGAATTGCAAATAAGTGTATGTGAATGTTTGGGTTGGAATATTTTCTTGGGATGTTATAATCGCGCCCATTCCGGGGAGTCTCATGCCTGCGTACATGCGTTGGGGCAGGCTTGCGCCGGAGCTGCACAAAGAGACGAGACAAAGGATGACGATGAAACGGATATCCCGTATTGCGGTGGTTCTGCTGATAGCGCTGATTGCGAGCCTTCCCGCAAGTGCGGACAAGGCGAAATCCCTGTTCGCCAAGGGCAGGGATGCGGAAGCCCGGCAGGACTACGAAACTGCTTACACGTTTTTCAAGCAGGCGTACGACCTTAAGCCGAAGGATTTGAAGTACCGCGCATCGTATGAGCGGAACAAGATGCTGGCTTCGTCGGCGCACGTACACAGGGGACAACTGTTGCGTGAGTCGGGCAAGATGGCGGAAGCGCTGGTGGAGTTCCAGACGGCGCTGGCGGTCGATCCGTCGAGCTTCATCGCGCAGCAGGAATTCCGCAGGACGAAGCAGGCGCAGGACGACGCGCAGCGTCCGCCGGAAGCGACTCCGCAGGCCTCGATGAGTCAACGGGCGACACAGGCGGCAGGCCCGGTGGACCTGGCCCCGATCTCGGAAGCGCCCATCACGCTGAAGGTGACGGAAGACACCAAGGTGATCTACGAGACCATCGGTAAACTGGCGGGCATCAATGTGTTGTTTGACCCGGACTACACGTCGCGGCGCATACGCATCGAGTTGAACGGGGTGACGCTGGGACAGGCGCTGGAGATCACGGCGCTGGAGTCGAAAACTTTCTGGCGTCCGGTGACGCCGAACACCATCTTCATCGCGGCGGATTCGCCATCGAAACGAAAAGAACTGGAACAAAGCGTCATACGCACTTTTTATCTGACGAATCTTTCTACGCCGACAGAGATCCAGGATGTAACGAACACGCTGCGACAGATCCTCGAAATCAATCGAGTTCAGCAATTGCCTTCGCAGGGAGCGATCGTGGTGCGCGGGACACCCGACCAGATCGCACTCGCAGACAAGCTGATCAATGATATCGACAAGGCGCGTCCGGAGGTAATCGTGGATGTGGCCGTGATGCAGGTGAACAGGGGCAAGCTGCGCATGCTCGGATTGCAGCCGCCCTTCAGTTCCAGCGCTTCGGGCAATCCTTCCGTCTCCTTGAATAACAACAGCACGACAACTACTACGCCGGGTACGCCGGGGACGACGACGACGGGCAGCGGGTTGACGCTGAACCAGTTGGCCAACCTGGACGCGCGTAATTTCTCAGTGAACATTCCGGGCGTGACGGCGAACTTCCTGATGTCGGACAGCAACACGAAAGTCATCCAGCAGCCGCAGATACGCGCGTTGGATGGGCAGAAGGCGTCGCTGAAGATAGGCGACCGCGTTCCGGTGGCAACGGGTTCGTTCCAGCCGGGCGTAGGCGGAGTGGGCATCAACCCGCTGGTGAACACGCAGTTCCAGTACATCGACGTTGGCGTGAATATCGACGTGACACCGCGTGTTCATGCGGGTCGCGAAGTGACGCTGAAAGTGATGCTGGAGATCTCGGCGGTCACGCGCTTCCAGGATATCGGCGGCATTTCGCAGCCAGTCATCGGCCAGCGCCGCATCGAACATGAGATTCGCCTGAAGGAAGGCGAAGTCAACCTGCTGGGCGGCATCATGGAAAGTTCGGAATCGAAGTCCATGACCGGATTGCCCTGGATATCGCAGGTGCCTATCCTGAAATATTTCTTTGGACAGGACCGGAAGGAACTCACCGAGAACGAAATCGTTTTCGTGCTGATACCGCATATCGTACGCGGACAGGACGTAAACGAGGTCAACACGCGCACCATTGACGTGGGCACCGCAAACGCCATCGACATGCGTCGCGAAACGAAGCCGCCGACGGGCGGAGCGCAGCCTGCGATGGGGGCTCCGGCACAACAGCCGCAGCGTCAGCAGCAACCGCTGGCTCCGCGCAACCCTCAGCAGGGAGCGCCTGTAGCCGTGTACCCGACGCAGAATAATGCGCCACCGGGAGCGGGACGGGCAACTACACAGGCTCCGCCATTGGGGCAGGGACCGATCGTGAGCTTTGACCCGCCGACGATCAACCAGGCGACGGGCAGCATGTTTGCCGTGAACGTGATGGTGACGGGAGCGCAGAACGCGTTCTCTGTGCCCTTGCAGATCTCCTACGACCCGAAGGCTCTGCAGATCATCAATGTATCGAATGGGAGTTTCCTCTCCCGCGACGGACAGCCGGTGGCCCTGGTGCATCGGGACGACGCGGTGACAGGAGCGCTGCAGGTGACGGCGACGCGTCCGCCCAATAGCGGGGGCATCAGCGGGGATGGCATGGTGTTCACGGTGACTTTCCAGGCGAAGACGCCGGGACAATCGACGCTGAACATCACGCGAGCCATGGTGCGCGGGCCTAGGGACGAGGCGGCCAATGCGACAGGTTCGCAAGCCGTGGTCACCATCCGCTAAGCAGATTGCGAGTTGTTGCGGCGGTAGAATCGAAGCATGAAACTATTCAGGAAACGAACGAGTCCCGGGGTACGAGGCACCACGCTGATCGAGTTGATCGTGGCCATCGCGATCCTGCTGATCTTGACGGGCGCTGCGGTGCCGATTGCGCGAACCGTCGTACGGCGCGATAAAGAGCGCGCCTTGCGTCGCGACCTGTGGGAGATGCGGGACGCCATCGACCGGTACAAGGAAGCCGCCGACCGCGGATCGTTCCAGACGAAAGTGGGTTCGGAAGGATATCCGCCGGACCTGGACACGCTAGTGGAAGGCGTGGACATCAACGGGAAGAAACTGCGGTTTTTGCGTCGCATTCCGGTGGACCCAATGACGGGAACGAAGGAATGGGGAATGCGTTCGATGAAGGACGATCCCAAGTCGACCTCGTTCAGCGGAGACAATGTTTTTGACGTTTTCACCAAGTCGGAGCAGACGGCGCTGGATGGAACGAAGTACAACGAGTGGTAGGCGCGCCTCGGAGAAGTGGATGCTGAAGCAATCGGCAGTTAGAAAATTCGCGAGGCACAGGGCGGGGCAAACAGGCTTCACGCTGATCGAGTTGATGATCGTGATCTCGATCATCCTGATCCTGCTGTCGATCTCCATCCCGATGTATCAGCAATCGATCTTGCACGCGAAGGAAGCAGTGCTGAAGCAGGACCTTTACGTGATCCGCTCGGCCATCGACCAGTACACGCTGGACAAGTCAAAGGCGCCGCAGTCGCTGGAAGACTTGTCGCAAGCGGGATACCTGAAGTTGATTCCGAAAGACCCGTTCACGAGTTCGACGGACACGTGGGTGGTGGTGCAGGAAGACTCGATTCTTGCGGTAGACCAGCAGCAGCCCGGAATCTCGGATGTGCATAGCGGCGCGACGCAATCGGCCGCGGATGGCACGCCGTATAGTCAGTATTAGAGAAAGAATTTTGGAAAGAAGTCAGACCCGGCGATGATGCCGGGTTTTTGTTTGGGCGGGAATGATCGAGGGATGCGGCAACTACGGATGTGAACAAAGAGCTGAACCAAAACCTTGAACCACAAAGGACACAAAGGGACACGAAGGGCACGAAGGAAGTAAGGGTTAGAACCGGAGGGTCGGCATTGCCGAATCGGCATCGGACGTGCGCAATCCAAAACGCCGGGGCTAAAGCCCCTTTTGGGGTAGGCCTTTTTCGCCGGGCTAAAGCCCGGCGCTTCCACCGAAACCCAACAGCTAAGCACGTAGGAAATTTCAGCTTCTCTCGCGACGGCCCGAGAGTGGACGCGAACTCCGGGCGATGACCAGAAGTTTGCCATCCCTCATGGCAAAGCAATAAGATTCTAGGTTCGCATAATTTTTCAATGAGGCGTGATGATGCCTGTAGATACTGAAGCGATGAACCGCACTTATAAGCCGATCAAGGCGCCGCGTGGAAACCAGCTTTCCTGCAACGGTTGGGGACAGGAAGCGGCGATGCGCATGCTGATGAACAACCTTGATGAGGAGGTTGGCGAGCGTCCGCGCGACCTGGTTGTTTATGGCGGCACGGGCAGGGCGGCGCGCAACTGGGATTGCTATCACGCCATCATCCGCTCGCTGCAATCGCTGGAGAACGACGAGACGTTGCTGGTGCAGTCGGGCAAGCCGGTTGGTATTTTCCAGACGCATGAGTATGCGCCGCGCGTGTTGATAGCGAACTCGAACCTGGTGGGGCATTGGTCGAACTGGGAGAAGTTCAACGAACTGGAACGCAAGGGCCTGATGATGTACGGGCAGATGACGGCGGGTTCGTGGATCTACATCGGCTCGCAGGGAATCATCCAGGGCACGTTCGAGACATTTGCCGCGGCGGGCGTGAAACATTTCAACGGCGAGCTGGCGGGCAAGCTGATTGTGAGCGGTGGGATGGGCGGCATGGGTGGAGCCCAGCCACTGGCAGCGACGATGACGGGCGCGTGCTTCCTCGGCATCGACGTGGACCGCGAGCGCATCAAGAAGCGTCTTGCGACAGGGTATTGCGACTTCATGGCGGAGACGCTCGATGAAGCCATGCTCATCCTGAAGACGGCGATGCAGAAGAAAGAAAACATTTCTGTCGGGCTGGTGGGCAACTGCGCGGACGTGATCCCAGAGCTTGCGGATCGCGGCATTGTGCCGGATATTTTGACGGACCAGACTTCCGCGCACGATCCACTGAATGGGTATGTGCCGAACGGGATGTCGCTGGAAGATGCGTTGGAGCTGCGTAAACGGGATCCGAAGCAGTACGAAGAGAAGTCGCTGGCGTCGATGGCCCGTCACGTGGAGGGTATGCTGCGCCTGCAAAAGATGGGCGCGGTGACTTTTGATTACGGTAACAACATCCGCACATTCGCATTCCAGACAGGCGTGAAGAACGCGTACGACTTTCCGGGATTTGTGCCGGCGTATGTGCGTCCGCTATTTTGCGAAGGGCGGGGGCCATTCCGCTGGTCGGCGTTGAGCGGCGAGGCGAGCGACATTCACGCGACGGATGAATTGATCAAGCAGATGTATCCGAAGAACACGTTGCTGATGCGCTGGATAGACCTGGCGGCGAAGCGGATCAAATTCCAGGGACTGCCTTCGCGCATCTGCTGGCTGGGATATGGAGAGCGCGCGGAGTTCGGACTGGCAATCAACGACCTGGTGAAGAAGGGCAAGATCAAAGCGCCGGTAGTGATAGGACGCGACCATCTGGATTGCGGTTCGGTGGCATCACCATTCCGCGAAACGGAGTCGATGAAAGACGGCTCGGATGCGGTTGCGGATTGGCCACTGCTGAATGCGATGTTGAATACTGCGAGTGGAGCTACGTGGGTATCACTGCACAACGGCGGCGGAGTCGGCATCGGCTATTCGCAGCACGCGGGACAGGTGACGGTGGCCGATGGCACGGACGAGATGGCGAAACGCATCGAGCGCGTGCTGACGAACGACCCGGGAATCGGAGTGGTGCGTCACGTTGACGCCGGTTATGACGAGGCGAAGGCGTTTGCGAAACAAAAAGGCTTGAAGGTACCGATGGAGTAAGTTGTCGCTGCCAAGCTGAATATATCTGCGGTTCTGAAAGAGAGTCATGAAAAAGCCAAAGCAAACAGGGACAAAAGAAAAGGCGCAGATGGCTGCGCCTTTGTTTTTGCATAGCGCGGGGCAATTGGTGACGATGCGGCTGGAAGGATATTTTGGGCCTCGACGGGGCAAGGCGCTGGGCGAGATAGGCGTCGTTGAAGATGGCGCGTTGTTGATAAGCGGCGGGAAGATGATCGCCGTGGGGACTACGCGCGAGTTGTTGCGGGATCCGTGGATGAAGAAGTACAGCGGCCACGTGATCGAACTGGATTGCTCGGGCAAAGTGGTGGTGCCGGGGTTTGTTGATTCGCACACGCATCCGGTATTTGCGAAGGCGAGGCTGGTGGATTTCGAGAAGCGCATTTCGGGTGCGACATACGAAGAGATTGCTGAGGCTGGCGGGGGAATACGGTCGAGCATCAAGGGCGTTCGCGAGGCGTCGCAGCGGGAGTTGAGCGATCGCGTGCTGGATGCGTTGCATGAGATGCAGGCGTACGGAACCACGACGGTGGAAGCGAAGTCGGGCTATGGATTGAGCGCGGAGTCGGAGATGAAATCGCTGCTGGCGATTCGCGACGCGGCGCAGCAATGGGCGGGGACGGTGGTTCCGACGTTGCTGGGAGCGCATGTGATTCCGCCGGAATTTCGCAGCAAGCCGGAAAAATACGTGGACGCGATATGCAAAGAAATGATTCCCGGGGCTGCGCGTCTGGGACTGGCGAAGTACGTGGATGCATTCGTGGATCGCGGGGCGTTCACGGTGGAACAGGCGGAGCGGATTTTCGAGGCTGCGACGCAGAATGGTTTGGAAGTGCGCGCGCATGTTTGCCAGTTGACGGCGTCGGATTTGCAACCGTTATTGCGCTTCCGTCCGGCGTCGCTCGACCACATGGACTGCGTGAGCGCGAGCGACGTGAAGGCCCTGGCGGGGCAGGAGTCGGTGGCGACGCTGGTGCCGGGAGCGAATTATTTCCTGGCGACGAAGTCGTATCCACCGGCGAGAAAGCTGATCGACAGCGGTGTCGCTGTGGCGTTGGCGACCGACTATAACCCGGGCAGTTCTCCGACGGCGAGCATGCCGATGGCGATGTCGATCGCGTGTACGCAGATGAAGATGTCTCCGGGGGAGGCGCTGGCGGCTTCGACCATTAACGGGGCTCATGCATTGGGATTGGCCGAGCAAAAGGGAAGTCTGGAGCCGGGGAAGGATGCGGATATGGCTATCTTCCAACTCGAGGATTATCGTGAGATCGCTTACTGGTTCGGCGCGAATCACTGCGTGGGAACGGTGATTGGCGGGGAAATCGCATAAAGTGCTGATTTTGAGAGACGGTAGGAGGGCTGCCTGCGGGCGGCCCTCTTACAGTTTTCAGGGCTAAATCACAAAACTTTTGTCTGCTGGATTACGTAACTGTAAATGGTGCGTCCAAGATGATAAGGCGAGGTGCGTTGGGAACTTACGTGCCGAACGTCGCAATCCTGAAATCAATCTGCAAAAGGAATCCGATGAAGAGAAATCTGCTGCTGACCTTGTGTGTCCTGTTGTTCGGCTGTGCTGGATATGCCCAGCAACTTCCTGAAGGCGCCGTGCCGAGCCACTACAAATTGAGTTTCGCGCCAGATTTCGGGACGGATACCTTCAAGGGCGAAGAGACGATCGAGCTGAAGCTGGCGAAGGCCACCAGGGAAATCACGCTGAATTCCGCGGAGATCGAGTTCTCTGATGTGACCATCAGCGCCGGGGGGAAATCGCAGAAGGCGACGGTAAAGACCGACGAGCAGAGCGAGATGGCGACGTTCACGGTGGCGAAGGAGATGCCTGCCGGAGCTGCGACGGTGAAGATCAGCTATACGGGCAAGTTGAATGGTCAGCTTCGCGGATTTTATTTGAGCAAGACGGCGAAGCGGAAATACGCGGTCACGCAGTTTGAGGCGACGGACGCGCGCAGAGCCTTCCCTAGTTTTGATGAGCCGGCATACAAGGCGACCTACGATGTTACTGCGGTGATCGACATGGGAGATACGGCAATCTCCAACAGCAAGATCAAGTCGGACAAGCCGGCAGGCACGGGCAAACACGCGGTGACGTTTGAGGCCACGCCCAAGATGTCCACATATTTGGTGGCGTTGCTGGTAGGCGACTGGAAGTGCCTGGAAGGCGAGGAAGGCGGCACGGCGTTGCGCGTTTGCGCGGTTCCGGGAAAAGAACAGATGGGCAAGTACGCGCTGGAAGAGACGAAGCAGATCCTGCGCTACTACAACAATTATTACGGCATCAAGTATCCGTTCGGAAAGTTGGACCAGATCGCTATCCCGGATTTTGAAGCAGGAGCGATGGAGAACACGGGCGCGATAACGTATCGGGAAACGGCGCTGCTGATAGACGACAAGACGAGCAGCGAGAGGAGCAGGCGCGGCGTCTCTTCGGTGATAGCGCACGAGATGGCGCACCTATGGTTTGGCGACCTGGTGACGGCGAAGTGGTGGAACGACATCTGGCTGAATGAAGGTTTTGCCACGTGGATGACACAGAAGCCGCTGAAGGCGATGCATCCTGACTGGAAGATGGAGTTGGAGGATGTGCAGGATTCGAGCGATGCGATGGCGACGGATTCTGCGCTGAACACGCGTCCGATACGACAGCAGGCTTCGACCAAGGGCGAAATCAATTCGCTGTTCGATGGCATCGCTTACGGAAAGACGGCGGCGGTATTGCGCATGCTGGAGTCGTACCTGGGCGAGCAGACGCTCCGCGTAGGCGTGAACAGTTATCTGAAAGCTCATGCTTACGGGAATGCGACGGCAGAAGATTTCTGGGGCGCACTGCGAACGGCATCGAACAAGCCGGTGGACGCGGTGATGCAGACTTTCGTGATGCAGCCGGGCGTTCCCTTCGTCGAGCTGACATCGAAATGCGTTGGCGGCAAGACGGAGATCACGTCTTCGCAACGGCGCTTCTTCCTGGATCCGAAGCTGTTTGGCGAAGAACACGCGGAACTGTGGCAGATTCCGCTGTGTGCGAAGTCGGTGGACAAGGATGGAAAGACTTTGAATTCTTCCTGCCGGTTGCTGAAGGCGAAGACGGAGACGTTCACGCAAGATGGTTGCGCGGCGGCGGTTTTCCCGAACGCGGGTGGCACTGGTTATTATCGCTATGCGTTCGACTTGGGGAGCATGAACCAGATCGGCGGCGGCGCGGAAAAAGCGTTGAGTTCGGCGGAGCTGGTTTCCGTCACCAACAATGAATGGGCGCTGGTGCGGTCAGGCCGTCACAGCGTTTCAGACTACCTGGCGATGATGACGACTCTGCGTAATGTGCGCGAGATGAAGGTGTTGGGCACCTTGCTGGACCGCATCTCCTACATCAACCGGTACCTGGTAAGCGACGAGAACAGGCCGCAGTTCGCGAAGTGGGTAGGGAGCTATCTGCGTCCGATGCTGAACGAAGTGGGATATGCGCCGAAGGCGAACGAGCCTGAGGACTACAAGCGACTTCGCCCGCAAGTGATCGGACTGCTTGGCATCGTGGCAGAGGACAATGAAGTGATCGCCAAGTCGCGTGAGATGGCGGAGTCGTACATGAAGGACCCGACGTCGGTGAATCCGAGCGACGTGAACGCCTTCCTGGTCATTGCGGCAGCGCATGGCGATCGAGCGCTGTACGAGCAGTATCGTGAGCACGTTGCTTCGGCCAAGACTCCGGCGGAGTATTACTCGTACTTCTACGCGCTGGCGGACTTCCGTGATCCGGCATTGCTGAAAGAGACGCTGGAATTTGCTTTGTCTCCGGCGGTGCGCAACCAGGACATGAACCTGGTTGGCGCGGTGATGAGTTCCCGCGAAGGTGGACCGGTAGCGTGGAACTGGGTGAAGACCAACTGGGAGCGTGTGGCCGCAAAGAACGGCGGCAGCATCGGCGCGGCAAGTGTAGCGTTCGGCGGGGCCGGCAACTTCTGCGACGCACAGAGCCGTGACGACGTTAAAGCCTTCTACGAGACGCATAAGATACAGGGCACGGAACGAGGCCTCCGTCGTCAACAGGAGACCATCAACAACTGCATCCAGATACGCGAGCGGGAATTGCCGAAGGTCGCGCAATGGTTGCAGCAGCAACATGGTGAGTAGTTCCGGCAGGTGAAAACAGGAAGGGACGAGTGTAGAAGCTCGTCCCCTTTACGTTCTG
>JBBRZF010000097.1:0-13192 GCA_038236965.1 Terriglobales bacterium
GATGAGTTCGAAGTACAACACTCACGCATGTAAGCTTGCCGCGGTAATCATGCTGCTCGCCCTTGTCTCGGTTCCGGGTTTCGCCGCCCGCAGTTCGCCGCGCTCCAAGCAACTTGCGCGCACCCAGTTCGAATCCGCGGAAAAAATGCGCGAAGCTCTCAATGGACTTCCCTCGTCCGAACGCAGCAAGCGCGAGTACCAGCGCGTCAGCGACGCCTACCGGCGCGTCTATTACACCGCTCCGGCCAGCAGCAAGGCAGATTCCAGCGTCGTCGCCGTCGCCGAACTCATGGCCGAGATGGGTCGCGCCTACCGCGACGACAAGGCGCTCCGCTCCGCCATCGGAGAATACGAGTTCCTCCGCCGCGAATATCCCGGCAGCAAATACCGCTTCGACGCCCTCTTCACCATCGGCCAGATGTACAAAGACGATCTCGAAGAGAACGACAAAGCCAGGGAAACCTTCCAGGAATTCCTCCGGCGCTATCCGCGACACCGTCTTGCTGACGACGCGCGCGACGCCATCGCCGAGATGGAAGCGCCCAAGACGCGCAAGGAAGCCAAGGAAAAACAGGCCGTCGCCGACAAGAAATCCAACATGCCGCTCGTTACCGGCATTCGTAGCTGGTCTACTCCCGACTACACTCGCGTCGCCATCGACCTCGAAGGCGAAGTGAAGTACGAAGCCGGACGCGTCCCCGATCCCGACCGCATCTTCTTCGATCTCCACGACACTCGCCTCGCCTCCGTCCTCGTTGGCAAGACCTTCGACGTCTCCGACGGATTCCTCCGCAAGATTCGCGTCGCCCAGTTCCAGAAGGGACTCACCCGCATCGTGCTCGACGTCGATGACGTCAGCGACTACTCGGCTTTCCTTCTTCCCAATCCTTACCGCCTCATCATCGACATCCACGGACGCAAGCCGCAGAAGATGGTCGCCAAGACCACTCCCAAGTCCGACGACAAACAAACCGAGGCCAAGCTCGAAGCTCGCAACGATCTTCCCGAACCCAACCCCGAAGTGAAGACGGAACCAAAGCCTCCGGCAAAAGAATCCAAGCCGGAGACGAAGTCCGAAACAAAACAGCCCGCTAAGGCTCCCATCCTTTGGGAAGACTCCGCGCCATCCAAATCCGGCAGCAAGTCCGAAAACAAAAAGACAGAAGCCGCGAAGCCCGCATCCGATGAGCGCAAGAATCCCGAATGGAAACGGGCAGACAATCTCGCCGAAAAGAATCCAGAGAAGCCCGTGACCAAATCCGAGCGCGCCGCCAACGCCAGGCAGGCAGCCAAAGACGTAAAGGATGAGGTCGAGGACAGCGCCTCCACCAAGAAGGAGGTCGCCAAACTCAGCTCCACCGAAATGAAGGCGACGCCTAACCCGACCTCTGAACCTACCTTCGCCAGCGTCGCTCCTCGCGGCCCCGAACGCACCACCACCGACAAGAAATCCGGCAAGAAGGTTGCTGCCGTCGAGGGTCGCCAGGCCCGTCCCACTGCAAACGGCGAACGCTCCCTCATCCGCGCCCTCGGCCTCAAGATCGGCAAAATCGTCGTCGACGCCGGACATGGCGGCCACGACACCGGAACCATCGGCCCCTCCGGACTCCTCGAAAAGGACCTCGTGCTCGACGTCGCCCTCCGCCTCGGCAAGTTGCTGGAAGGCAAGATGGGCGCAGACGTCGTTTACACCCGCGACGACGATACCTTCATCCCGCTAGAGACCCGAACCGCGGTCGCCAACCAGAACCAGGCCGACCTCTTCATCTCCATCCACGCCAACTCAAGCCAGGACACATCCGCGCGCGGAATCGAAACCTATTACCTCAATTTCACGTCGTCGCCGGACGCCCTCGAAGTCGCCGCCCGTGAAAACGCGGTCTCCGAAAAATCCATCCACGAACTCCAGGACCTCGTGAAGAAGATCGCCCTCAAGGAAAAGATCGACGAGTCGCGCGAGTTCGCCGTCGACGTCCAGCATTCGCTCTACTCCGGTCTGTCGGTGAAGTCGCCCACCCTGCGCGACCGCGGGGTGAAGAAAGCTCCCTTCATCGTTCTCATCGGCGCCAACATGCCCAGCATCCTCGCCGAGATCTCCTTCGTCTCCAATCCGCAGGACGAACACAGACTGCAGACCCCGGAGTATCGCCAGAAGATCGCCGAGTCGCTCTACAAAGGCGTGGCAAAATATGTCAGCGGCCTGAGCGGCGTCAAAGTCGCCTCCAAATCGAAAGAAGATTTGGGACAGTAACTCGCTTCCGCGCTCTTATAATCTTCTCAGCAGATTTCTTCACCGAAATCGCAGTTTCTAGCAACCGAACTGACGAGTTTTTAGCAGCTCTCTACGCACAAAAACTCTGCATTTCTCTACGCCCCGCCTGTCGTTTCCCGAAACTTTGGAGCGCTCCGAGGAGTCTAATTAGTTGAACATCAGGCATTTATGAAAAATGTATTTCGATTTTCCGCGCTGCTCCTGTTGTCGCTGCTCGCCGTCACAACTTTCGCGCAGCAACCGCCGCAGCCTCTTCTCCCCAAGGAATTTTCCGGCTGGACGCAAGACGCGGCCAGCAAAAAGGGCGAAGACCCTTCCGCGATAGACCCAGCCAACTCACAGATTCTAAAGGAGTACGGCTTCACCGACTTCGAGACCGCAACCTACTCCCGACCCGACCGCAAGGTCACCGTGAAGGCCGCGCGCTTTCAAGATGCGACCGGCGCATACGGCGCATTCACCTTCTGGCGCATGCCGCAGATGCTCAACGAAAAAGTTGGAACCATGGCCGCCTCTGCCAATGAGCGCATACTTTTTTTCCACGACAACATCGTTGTAGAAGCTCTCTTCGATCGAGTCACCGCAATGTCCGCGGCAGAATTGCGCGAGCTCGCAGCGAGTCTGCCTCAGGCGAAAGGCACTGCGGCAAATCTTCCCACGCTGCCCTCTTACTTCCCACGCGACCAGGTCGACCCCAATAGTGCGAAGTATGTTTTCGGTCCTGTGGCTCTCACCGCCATCGGCTCCCCCGTCAACGCCGCCTTGGTGGACTTCAACTTCAAGCCAGAGGTCATCGTGGGAAAGCGCACCAGTGGCGGTTCTACAGCCGACGTCATGTTGATCGCCTATCCCACTCCGCAGATCGCCGGCGAACGACTGAAAGCAATCCAGGCTGCCAACGCGAACATCGGCACACAAACTTTCGTAGCAAAACGCACCGGCCCCATCGTCGCTCTCGTGAAGGGACAGATCTCCGAGAGCGATGCCAAGTCCATCCTCTCCGGCGTGAGTTACGAAGCCGAGGTCACCTGGAACGAGAACACAGGACTGAGCAAGCGAGACAACATTGGAAATATTGTTGTGGCTGCTTGCATTCTCGCGGGTCTGATTTTTCTCGCCTCGGTGGGTACAGGAGCAGTTTTTGGCTTCGGACGCATCATCCTTACCCGGCTTTTCCCCAAGAGATATAAGGACCGAACCGTGGAACCGGACTTCATCAGCCTGGACTTGAAAGACAAGACCTGAGGGACCTACCCCATACAAAGCAGACGAGTTAGGCGAATTTATCTGCTCCAGTGACAAAATTTGTCAAAGATTGCGCGTTTTGGCTCACTTCGTAAGTTATTGATTTTACAGGGATTTAATTCCCAAAAAATCCTTGACACTCACTTTCCTCGGCTTCTAGTATTTCTTTAGAAAGTTTTGACGGTCTAGCCTCCGTTGGAACTATTCTCCCTTGAAGGAAAGGTCGCCCTGTTGCCGGGCGACCTTTTCGAGTTTTGGAACAAAGTTTTCTTGGACTCTCCACGCTAGAGACTCTATGAAATTCTGCTGCCCCGCTAAGAGAACCTGCAAGTCCCGCGAAGAAGATATGCAACCCCGCCAAGAGAATGTGCAAGAAAGTGTCTCCCTCAAAAACTTGCGCACCGCCCGATGACCTTCGAGCGATGCGCTGAGTTCCGCGAACAGGTTTTCTTAGTCTTGCCTGAGTGCGACCATGGGATCAAGTTTCGCTGCACGCTGAGCCGGCAAGAAACTGGCGGCGGCCACGACGGTAAGCGTGAAGGCGGCGATAACCATCGTCACTGGGTCATGGGGCTTGAGTCCGAAGAGAAGCGAACTTGCTGCTCTGGCGCCAAGCAACGAGAAGACCGCGCCTATGACGATGCCGATAGAGACGAGTACACCGGCTTCGCTCATGATCATGCTCAGTATCTGCTTTCGTCCGGCACCGAGCGCCATTCTAATTCCGATTTCGTTGGTCCGGCGCACGACCATATAGGAGATGACTCCATAGAGTCCGATGGTCGCCAGCACCACGGCGAGGAATCCGAAGAACGCCGAGAGAGTGGCCATTAAACGATCGCGGAGGGTGGTTTCGCGAATCTGCGTGCTAAGGACATGGAACTCGATGGAGATTTCCGGACTGATATCTTTCATCGTATTCCTCACCAGAGTCGTCACATCGCCCAACGGGCGATCGGAATTCACGATGAGTTCTGCCCCCGGATCCGGTTTGGGCGCAACGCGCGATACTTGGTGTCCTTTACCAGTCCCACGATCTCATAGGAGATCTTCGGTTGGTTGGGGTCGACATCGATTTCGAACGAGGAGCCGATAGGGTTTGCTCCCGGCATGTACTTCCGCACGAAGTTTTCATTGACGATGGCCATGGCCCGATTGCCGTCAGCATAGGAAAAATCCCGGCCATTGAGCATCGGGGTTCCCAGGGTCTTGAAATAGCCGGGGCTGACGCACGTCATGAACGATGAGTCCTTTTTCTTCTCATTGTTGATGATGATGTTCTGGCGCCAGGCATTGCCGCTCATCGGACTGATTACCGTTGTGGCGGCATTTTCCAGACCGGGGGTAGAACGAACCCGTTCCAGCATCCGGCGCAGGTACTCGTGGCGCTGTTCGATAGGGATCTTGAGGCGGCTGTAATCGACGCTGGTGACGAGTACGCCATCTGTCTGGAAGCCGGCCTCGACGGCGAGAAGTTTATTCAGACTTCGCTCAAAGAGCAGAGCGCCAACCAGCAGCACCAGTGACAGCGCAACCTGGGAGATGACCAGCAGGCGACGAAGCGAGAATCGCTCGCGACCGGCGGTATTGCCTCGTGCGCTGGTGTTCATCACCTGATGCGGCGAAAGGCGCGTGGCGCGGAGGGCCGGCAACAGCCCGAAGATCAGGCAGGTTATGACGGCGAGCGAGGCGGTGAAGGCGAACATGCGCCAATCCAATCCGAGAACGACGAAGATGGGATCGCTCTGTGTGCTGATGTAGCTGAGCAGGAATCGGCTGACCGTGCCGGCCACTGACAGTCCCAGCAACGCTCCCACAATCGCCAGCAGCATGCTCTCGGTCAGCAACTGACGGACGAGTCGGGCGCGGCCGGCGCCGAGCGCGAGTCGAACGGCAATATCATGTTCGCGAGCGCTGGCCCGGGCCAGCAGAAAGTTGGCTAGGTTGGCGCAGGCGATGAGCAGAACAAGGGCGGCCACTCCCAGAAGGAGATAGAGTGGGTCGCCATACTCGTCTCGCAGATTGCTGACGCCGGATGCCCCTTCGTAGGCTGCGAGACGATATTCCTGGTACTTTTTCGCGGATTCAGGGTTGTAGCGTTCGGGGATGGTCGCTGCGAACAGCGATGGCGAGATGGAGTTCAACTGGGCGGTGGCCCGCTTGATGTTCCAACCGGGCTTCAACCTCCCCATGACGCTCAGCCACCAATTGAAACGGGAATCGAGTTGAGGATGTTCGGTGCCATGGAGAATCGGCTCTGCGCATAGAGGCACGGCGACATCGAAATTACTTCCTGTATTCAGCCCGAAGAACTTGGCCGACGTCACGCCGACGATGTCAACCGGGTGACCATCCAGTGTCAAAGTCTTGCCGATGGCGGATGCATCGCCGCCAAACTGTCGCTGCCAGAACGAATAACTAAGGACGACCGGCACCGAGCCGCAGTTGCGTTGGTCGTCGGAAGGCGAGAGCAGACGACCGGCGGATGGAGTCAATCCCAGAACGTTGAATGTATTGCCGCTCAGCCAGAGGGTGCGGGCATTCTGAACTTCGCCGCCCGAAGCGAGGTTGAACGACGTATCGCCAAACGCGAAGACGCCGAAGAAGGCTTCCTGCCGGTCACGAATCTGTTCGTAGATAGGGTTGGTGAATTCCGGGTTATTGCCGTTGAAACTTCCCTGCCACCAATCGTGGTTGGCGATTTTAATGACTGCCAACTCTCCGGGATTCGACACAGGCAACGGGCGTAGACGCACGGCATCGATGAGTTGGAAGATGGCGGTATTCGCGCCGATTCCGAGTGCGAGCGAAAGGATGGCCACGGCAGTGAAGCTGGGAGACTTGCGGAGAGAGCGGGTGGCGTAACGCACGTCGCCAGAATGAGGCGAACGGATTGGCGCGGGGGTTGGCTCCGAGGGTTACGGGCTCGAAGTAGCGTCCGCAGGCGCGCACCAGTTCTTTACCGAGTTCGCCTTCGTCGAGTTCCGCGCAGAGAAGGCGACAGGATTCCTCTTCGGATGTGCCCGCGGCCGTCAACTCTTGTTGCCGGTCGCTCAGGTGCTGGGCGAGTTCATCAACGATCTCGGCTTCCCGCGCGGGCGCGAGACCCTGCGCAGGCAGGCGCCTACGGACTTCCTGTTTCCAATCACGCATTGTCCAACCCCGTTACTCGATTGATTGCTTCGACAAAATCCTGCCAGGTGCTGCGTTGCGCCTTGAGGATGAGTTTGCCTTCCCTGGTCAAACGGTAGAAACGGCGGCGACGCGTGCCCGCCTTTTCGACCCATCGACCTTGTATCCAGCCGCGCTTTTCAAGCCGATAGAGAAGCGGATATAAAGACGCTACATTGAAGCGAACCACGCCCTGCGACAGGGTTTCGATGAGTTTGCCGATCTCGTACCCATGACGCGGACGCGCTTCTACAAGGGACAGAATTAGCAGCTCTGCGCTGCCTTTTTTAAGTTCACGATCATTAGATGGCGTAGGCATATGTTGTATAGCGACATATCTGATACAACTGGGAAGGGGTTGTCAAGCGGGAAGAAAAATACGTAGCGAATAATGAGTAGTGAGGCGAAAGACGGAAGGACGAGCGAGGCGCTCGCTCTACATTTACAAACGTTCTATCTAACTTTCCACTTGGAACCCAGCGACGCGAGTTTCTCCTGCATCGAAGGCTGAGGCTTGGCGGGTGGCTTCGGCTGAGGCTTTTGCGACGGAGCCTGCGGCTTGGCCTTTGCTTGCGGCTTCTCTGTCGCACCTTGCAGTTGCTTGATGGAGAGCGCGATTCGCTTGGTCTTCGCGTCGGCGCTCAGCACTTTTACTTTCACAATCTGTCCGACCTTCACTGCTTCCGACGGGTCCTTTATATAGCGATTGGAAAGTTCGCTGATGTGTACCAGCCCATCCTGATGCACTCCGACATCGACGAACGCCCCGAATTTCGTTACGTTCGTCACCACGCCTTCGAGGATCATGCCGGGCTGTGCGTCGGAGATTTCCCGCACATTGTCATTGAAGGTCGGAGCGATGAACTTGTCCCGCGGATCGCGTCCGGGCTTACGCAGTTCGTCAAGAATGTCCTGCAAGGTGTAGGTGCCGGCCGAGAGTTGGCTGCGGTCAACCTTCTCCAGCAGTTCGGGTTTGCGGACAAGGTCTTCGATGGGAACCTTTAGCGACTCGGCCATCTGTCCCACCACACCGTAGGACTCGGGATGCACGGCCGTCATGTCCAGCGGATTATCGCCATTGCGTATGCGCAGAAATCCCGCCGCCTGCTCGAAAGTCTTTGGACCGATGCCCGGCACTTCCCTTAGCTGAACGCGCGAGCGAAAGCGTCCGTGCTCGTCGCGATACTTCACGATGTTGAGCGCCGTGCGCTCGGTGACTCCGGCAACGTAGCGCAACAGCGTCCACGAAGAAGTATTTAGATCGACGCCGACGCGGTTCACGCAACTCTCAATCACCTTTTCGAGCGACTGCTGAAGCTGTCGCTGGTCCACGTCGTGCTGGTATTGGCCTACGCCGATGGACTTCGGATCGACTTTCACCAGTTCGGACAAAGGATCCTGCAAACGACGTGCGATGGAAATCGCGCCGCGCACCGTCAGGTCGAGGTCAGGGAATTCCTGGCGGGCGACATCGGAAGCCGAATAGATGCTCGCTCCCGATTCGCTGACGGTCACAGAGAAAATGCTGTCGAGCTTCTGTTCGCGAAGGAAATCGCGCACAAAGGCATCGGTTTCGCGCGACGCCGTCCCATTGCCAATAGCGATCGCGCGCACTTTGTGAGCGCGTATCAGTTTCTCCAGCATCTTTCCCGCCAACTCCGCCTCGCCTTTCGAGCGATGCAGGTAGATGACGTCGTTCGCAAGGAACTTCCCGGTCTCATCGACGACTGCGATCTTGCATCCTGTGCGCATGCCGGGATCGACACCGAGCACCGAGATCGGCCCCGCCGGAGGAGAGAGCAACAGGTCGTGCAGGTTTTCTCGGAAAACCTGGATGGCGTCTGTGTCGGAACGCTTTTTCAATTCAAGACGAATCTCGCCCTGGATAGAGGAGTTGAGTAACCGCTGCCAGGAGTCATCGATTGCGAGTTCCAGTTGCGGTGTCCAGTCGCCCTGCTGGCGAAGTGTGCGCGTACGCAGGATTCCAAGGGCGCGCTCCGGTTCGAGTTCGATGAGGAAGAAAAGCACGCTTTCGTTTTCGCCGCGCCGAAGAGCCAACATCCTATGCGAGGGGATAGTCTTCACCGGCTCGCGATACTCGTAATACATCTTGAACTTTTCCTGCTCGTCCACGGCTGCCGTGGCTTTGCGGCTTACCACGACACCTTCTTCGAACATCAGCTGCCGCAGTGCTTTGCGCAGGTCGGCGTCTTCGCTGATCGTTTCTGCAACGATGTGGCGCGCGCCTTCCAGCGCGTCGTCCGAGGTGGCCACCCCTTTTTCTTCGTCCACAAACGTCGCCGCGAAATCAGCCAGCGGCTCTTCTGTTTTCTGTTGCGCCCAGATATATTGCGCTAGCGGTTCCAAACCTTTTTCGCGCGCGATCGTGGCCTTGGTGCGGCGTTTCGGCTTGAAGGGAAGGTACAGATCTTCCATCTCGCTCTTGTCGATGGTCGCTTCGATGCGGGATTTCAATTCGTCCGTCAGCTTGCCTTGTTCGGCGATGGAATCGAGTATGGTTTCCCGGCGCGCGGCGAGTTCGCGGAAATATCCAAGCTTTTCTTCGATCTCGCGTACTTTCACTTCGTCGAGATTGCCGGTGACTTCCTTACGATAGCGCGCGATGAAAGGGACGGTGCCGCCCTCATCCAGCAACTCAATGACGGAAACAACTCCGCGCATGGGAATGTCGAGCAGTTGCGAAACGTGCAGCAGGATTTCCGGGGAAAGATTCTTCAATTCGCTCATGGGTGACTGTTGCCAATCTTAACTGAGGAGACGGTGGAAATTTCGCATGTCTGGAATGTTTGTTTAGCGACTGGGGAAGAGCGGCGATCGACAGACTGCCGCTACTCACCTGATTGAAAGTCAGATCGTGCCGGATCGCGAGCGCGCTTCACCCGCTCGTTATGGGGTAGGAAACCGAGAAGGACTCTGATGTTCCAGGCCTGAGATTAGCTGGGAAAGTGGAAATGCACATCCTGCTTGGAGGCGACGGCGATACCGTCCACCTTGGCTGGCGTGAAGTGCCATTGCTTGAGCGTACTGACGATGATGTCTTCCAGTCCGAAGCCGACGTGCTGAAGCACAGCCGTTTCCGTGACTTCTCCGGTCTCGCTGATGGTGACTTCGACGATGACGTCGCCGCGTATCCAGTCCGGCAGTTTTGAGCGAATGATCGGCGGGTCGGGCGCGATCGTCGGCAGCGCAACCCGCACGTCATGGTCATTCACGAATCCGCTGCTGAGCGAGCCCAGCACATATCCCGGCATTCCCGGTCTTAGCGATTGGCTCGGAACCGCGGCTTGCTGCACCGGCTGCGCAGCTGTTTTCTTCTTCTTCGCCGCCTGCAGACGCAGGGTGCGGTCGCGTTCCTGCTCCGGGTCGGGCTTCTTCGCCTGCAGGACACTGGCGCCCGGCGCAAACAGCATGGTCGTGGTCACACCTCCGCCACCCATTCCGCGCAACGAGCCTTCCGGCTTCAAAATGCGGGCCGCCGGGTGATACCCCAGCGCTGCAATGACCGCCGCATGAATGGCGAAAGATATTGCCTGCGATGTGCGCGAACGCTTCTGTCCCTCGGTCCCCAGCTTCATACCTCTATCAGACGCAAAAAAACGGCGATGGTCAACCAGGTTGGGCATCAATAAATGCGGCCGCCTTCCAGCATCTCTGGAACCGAAGTTATCTGAGCTACTCCGGGCGGCGGCTCGATAGGCTTGGAATCTCTTCGGTGAAGGCCGCCTGGCAACCGGGAGTCTATTGACTGGGAAGGCGAAGGGAAAATTGAAGAAATTGGTCGGGGCGACTGTATTCGAACCAGCGACCCCCTGCGCCCAAGGCAATGGTTCTGGATCTTTGAATCGGTCGGGGAACGTCGGAGATCAATGCTTTCCGCCGCTAGAATTGCGGGGTCTGCTGCATCTGCACCTAGAACGACCATCATGCTCCGACCGATACCGACGTATGCAGATATCGACCAACATGAAGCCTTGATGTGAGCATTCATGTGAGCGCACTGAAAACGCGTTCAAGCAAGAATCAGGCACTACGAAAACGAAATGCTGGCGTCCTGGGAGGCGCGCACTCATGTCACGCAATAGAGAAGATCGAGACCATCATCATTCAAGTTCAAGTGAACGATCCAAGTGCACGAAAGCTGGGTGCATAAGAGAATCTCAAGAATTGGACGCCTACCTGAAAAGTAATCCGGCTCTCAAAAGCATGCGTGAGGGGTTTGAGGGCTGGATTCGGGAGCATGAATTGACGCCGTACCTCAATTGGTTGACTCCTCGCCAATGGGCTGAGTTGAAGTACGGCGAAACCCTCGATGATGCGGGGTTGGTTCTCATATTCGAAGAGACTGAACTGGTGGACTTTTTCAATAACTACATTCAATGCGACTGGGTGGTTTCGGGCCTGAGCGATGTAGTTCGAATTGCTGGCTATTCGGGTGAGCTCGGGCACATGGAGTATGGGGTTTTACAAACTCGACGAGGATTCGCTTTCGGAATGGGCGAAGAGAGCGGCGAATGGTCAAACAGTTCAAGTACGCAGCTATCGCCTTCAATGAGCCGTTGGTTAGAGGAAGAGCGACACTACTGATTCTGACATACGAAGCCTCTGAAGGCCTATGTGGCTAGGCTGTCGTATCAACGCAATTTACTTCGAGATTGCCCATTTCCAATGCGGATGTGGAAAGTTGAACTACCCGGAAATTCCACAGCGAGAGAAAACCCGGCCACCCGGCAGGATCGGTCGGGGCACCGCCTACGGATAAACCATCCGCAGCTTAACGCGATTCCCGTTCCGGGATACTGAACGCGAAGCCCTGTTCACGCTCGGTATCCTGCAAGACGAGAAAATTCAGATTTACTGGACTCTTTGACTGTCCGACCAGCATTGAACGACTACGGGAAACAGTCGGCTTGGCCATCTATCGCAGGGGTTTCCTGTGGCCCACTTCGCCTTCCGTAGCCGTCTCAGGGCTGTGAAACAGGTCTTTGATAGCCTGTTTCATGGTCTGCCCGTCTACCACCGAAATTGACGTAGTCAGTGGAATGTTCTTAGGGCAAATCTGCACGCAGTTCTGCGCGTAGGAACACTGATGAATTCCGCCATCGCCCATCATGGCGTGCAGTCGTTCGGTTTTGAGCGCTCCCCCGGTTGGATGTTCGTTGAACAGGCGCACCTGGTTAATGATCGCCGCACCGACGAAGCGTGTTGCCGGGGTCACTTCCGGACAGACTTCCAGGCACAGGCAGCAGGAGATGCAACGCGACAACGGGTACATCTTTTCCTGGGTTGAAGGATCGACGTGAGGACCCGCCCCTAGAGCATATGTGCCGTCGAGCGGCACCCAAGCCTTCACTAACTTAAGGTTTTCGAACAGGACACTGCGGTCGACCGCTAAATCGCGTACCACGGGAAACCGTGAAAGAGGCTCCAGCCGAATTGGGTGATCGAGCTTGTCTATGAGTGCGGAACAAGCCATGGCGGCGCGACCGTTGATCAGCATGGCGCATGAGCCGCAAACTTCCTCCAGACAGTTGGAGTCGTACGTGATGGGAGTGGTCGCCTTTCCGAAGCGATCAACCGGGTTCGAGGCAATGTCCATCAATCCTATGATGACGTTCATCCCTGGCCTCCAACGCAGGTCGAATTCTTCCCAGTAAGACCGTGATTCCGGCGTGGGCTGGCGTTTGATAGTGAACCGGACTGTCTTATCAGCCATGGCGTACTCCTCTCGTATGTTTTTCCACTCGGGCACTATGCGCAGGCAGCGGCCTGCTGTCCTCTATGCCACTACTGGGCCAATTTGGCGCAAACAAAATCACGTCGCTGGTCAATACAGAGCATCCTATATATATCGTATTACGATACAAATACAAAAGTGACGGTTGGCTGAGTTTAAGAGACGAGGGACAACGAGCTTATGGAATACAAGTTTATTGCTGATTTGGTCGCGGAAGTGAGCATTCCTGACGAGGGGATTTTCAGCCGAGTATTGCAAAAAGATCAGTACGTCAACATAACCGCCTTCGGATTCGCGCAAGGACAGGAACTTTCGACGCACTCCGCGCCGACTCCTGCCGTTCTCTATTTCGTCACTGGGGAAGCAGAGGTCAAACTGGGGGAAGATACCGTCCATGCAACCGCAGGTTCATTCGTATACATGCCTCCGATGCTCCCGCACGCCATCTCAGCCCAAACACCGGTGTTGATGCTGCTGACCCAAGTGAAGGTGGCTAAATAATAGCCACGAATCCGATTCACAAGGAAGCGGGTGACACAGCCGTCAGAGCCACGCATGAGAGGTATGACATGAATACTGCTATCGCAAGACGGCCAAACGACTTGATGAGACTGATAAGTCGCCAAGAAGTGGCCGAAAACACCATGGCTTTCCACTTTGAAAAGCCAGATGGTTTTATCCCGGGACAATTCCTGGACATGACGCTATTAACGCCGTTCGAAACGGACGCGGAGGGGAACACGCGAGGC
>JBBRZF010000098.1:0-13079 GCA_038236965.1 Terriglobales bacterium
ACGGTGTCGCCATGGCCTTCCGCGCCGGAGCCGAACTCAGCGACCTCGAATTCGTGCAGTTCCATCCCACCGCGCTTTATCTAAAGAAGGCGCCGCGATTCCTGCTCTCAGAAGCCTTGCGCGGTGAAGGCGCGTACCTGCGCAACAGCGACCTCCATCGCTTCATGTCGAAGTATCACGAGATGGCTGAACTCGCGCCCCGAGACGTTGTCGCCCGCGCCATCGCCCACGAACTGGAAGTCTCTCCGCTTAAAGATCCCATGGTCTATCTCGACCTGACGCACATGAACGCAGCGCGCGTGGAGAAACGTTTTCCTCGCATCTACGCGACCTGCCTGCAATACAACATCGACATCACGGAAGAGATGATTCCCATCCGCCCGGCCGCGCACTACGCCATGGGCGGCGTCCGCACCGACCTCGCGGGGCACTCTACTCTCCCCGGCCTCTACGCCGCTGGAGAAGTCGCCGCCACCGGAGTTCATGGCGCCAATCGCCTCGCCAGCAATTCGCTTTTAGAAGGATTGGTCTACGGCGCACGCGCAGCCGCAACCATGGCCGCCGAATTTCCTGTCGTCAATCAGGCGGCGGGAAAGAAAACTTCGACGAACGGAAAAAATAGTTCGAAGGCGAAGGTAGCCGAGCCCGCTCACACTTGCCAGCCTTGCCCGGAGGCCGAGCAGTTGATCGCCGATGTGCAGAAGACGATGTGGAGCAACGTAGGCATCGTGCGCGAAGGCAAGAAGCTTCGCGAATGTGTCGCACGCCTGCAGGAACTAGCGGCCAAGCCGCCGGCGGCAACTTCGCGGCGCGCCTGGGAAGCAGCCAACATCGCGCAGACCGCGTTGCTGATCGCCCGCTCCGCACTGGCTCGCGAAGAAAGTCGTGGCGCTCATTACCGCATGGATTGGCCCTTCCACGATGACAAGAAATTCCTCAAGCACTCCGTAGTCAGCAAAGAGAAAATCAGGTTCGAGTAAGACAGCCGCTAAGCTACTGAGCTACCGAGCTGCCAAGCTCCGGGTTTCCTGCCTAAATATCTTGGTTTTCTTCGTGACTTCGTGTCTTCGTGGTGAATTCTTCTTTTCACACAATCCCGCAAGATCGAAAGCTGCAAAGCCCCGGCTCTTTCCCTCGCTACTCACTACTCGCGACTCGCTACTGCTCTTTCACGCCGCACGGTCCCCCTCCGTAGCCTTCTTCGGTTCCACTTCCAGCGGAGGATGCTCCTTCAGCGGCAGCTTGCCGTCTCCCGACACCTGTAGGATTGCGGAATTGATTTCCGCTCCCAGCAGAATCGCGAACCCTGTCCAGTAAAGCCATACCATCAAGGCAACGCCTCCGCCGAGCGCACCATACGTCTTATTGAAGTTCGCGAAACTGCGGAAGTAGATTCCCAGCAGGTAGGTCAATGCCAGCCATGACGCCACGGCCAGCACCGCGCCCACCAAGGTGTTCCGGAAGCGTTGCTTCACGTTGGGCCCCAGGAAGTAGAGCGCCTCGATGGCCAGCACCGTGAATGCGATGCTGAGGGCCCAGTGTAGGTAGGGCCAAGTGATGGCCCACAGGTAGCTGAGGTGCAAGTGTTTCGCCAGCCACTCGCCGAATCGCGGTCCCACCAGCAATACGGCCATCGCGCCCATCATCAGCGTGCCGATCATGAACATGAGGCCCACCGCAAGTGAGCGCGTCTTCCAGTAAGGACGGGTCTCCGGCACGTCGTAGGCAACGTTGAGCGCCTCGATGGTGGCGGCGAATCCGCCGGAGACAGCCCAAATCGCGCCCACCAATCCGAAGGTCAGCAGCGTGCCCTTGTTCGGAGAAATCACGTCCGCCGCAACCTGCCGCACCAGTCCCATGCTGTCCGGCGGAACAAATCGCGACATCATGGAGAGGATCTGGTTGAACAGGTCTGGTATCGGAAGGTAGGCCACGATAGACGCAAGCGCGATGAGTGCCGGAAAAATGCCGAGAAGAAAAAAGTAGGAGAGACCAGCGGCAAAGGCCAGCGTGTGGTTATTGTTGACGTCCTCGGCGGCCTTCACGACCACCTGCTTCCATTGTTCGATTCGCATCGTAACTCAGATGTCGATTCCCTGCCGCAGGCTGTGACCTTGTAGTCCGCTGCTCACAACATCAGCGCTGCTCGCGTGTTCAATCTTGTATCAGCCAAGTACCGAATGACTCAATGTGTTCGGGTTGTTATACTTACATGCGCTCCAGTGTCAGGCGATTGGTTCTGTCTGGCGTTGGGCGTCTGAACTCATAATGGCCACATCAAATAATATTACCGCGCAAGGAAGCAGCCGCCGCCGTTGGATAGGCGTGTTCATCCTCATAGCGGCCGTTGTGGTACTCACAGCCTTTCTGTCTCTGCGTCCGCGCCGCATACGCATACAGGTCACGCAGCCCGACCGGCAAGATATTACCAGCTCTATTTCCACCAACGGAAAGATGGAAGCTGCTCAGAATTTCGAAGCCCACGCTCCCTCGCCATCGACCGTCAAACGCATCCTTGTTGATGTCGGCGCGCGCGTTCGCAAAGGACAGCTTCTGATTCAGCTCGACGACACCGACGCGCGCGCGTCGGCCGCCAAGACTCTGGCGCAGGTACGGGCCGCCGAGGCCAATCTGGCTTCGTTCCGTTCGGGAGGTACACAGGAAGAGGTACTCACCCGTCGCTCCGACCTCTCCAAGGCGCAAACCGAGCGTTCGGCCGCGCAGCGCAATCTGGAAGCATTGCAGAGACTCAAACAGCGCGGGGCCGCCTCAGACGCTGAGGTGCAAGCCGCTCAAGACCGTCTCAATCGCGCCAGCGCCGATGCCACCCTCTTCGAATCCAAGGGTAGCCAGCGCTACTCCACTGCCGACATTGCCCGCGCGCAAGCAGAGCTCGAGAACGCCAGGACCGCGAACCAGGCAGCGAAGAACGCCATCGCCGCCGCCAACGTGACCGCACCGTTCGATGGCACCGTCTACTTTCTCCCGCTTCGCGAAGGCGCTTTCGTCAATACCGGAGAGATGCTGCTTCAGCTGGCAGACCTCCACAAGATGCAGGTTCGCGCTTTCATCGACGAGCCCGAGATCGGACGTCTGCAAAAAGGCCAAGTCGTAAAGATTGGCTGGGATGCGATTCCCGGACGCGCCTGGCAAGGCGAAGTCACCGCGATTCCCACCACGGTGATCAGTCGCGGAACCCGGGTCGTCGGCGAGATAACCTGTCTGGTCGATAACTCCGACCTCAAGCTGTTGCCCAACGTGAATGTTTCCGTCACGGTGGTCACCTCCAGCCGGCAGAACGCACTGGCTGTGCCTCGAGAAGCGGTTCGCGAGGACGACAACAAGTATTACGTCTTCGTGGTAGACGGCAACCATCTGCACAAGCAGCAGGTCGAAACCGGAGTCGCTAATCTCACGCACATCGAAGTGACCAAGGGGCTCAGCGACAAGCAGACCATCGCCATCACGTCCCTCAGCCCAACGCCGCTCTTCGACGGCGCGTCGGTTAAGATCGAACAGTAAGCATGAAGAAATCTCTTCGCAGCCTCATAACCCTTGCTGTCTTTGTCGCCGGCACGCTTTCAATGGCTGCCGCGCAGAATCCCGCGCTCGACCTGCTCAACGCCGGACGCTTCGACGCGGCTGTCCGCTTGCTCGACGAACAGGTGAAGGCAAATCCGAATAATGCCGAGGCCTATAACCTTCTCTGCCGCGCCTACAATTCGGTCGAGGACTGGGACGCGGCGATTCGCAACGGCGAGCGCGCCGTGCAGTTGCAGCCCAGCCGTGGCGCATACCACCTCTGGCTGGGACGCGCCTACGGCGGCAAAGCCGACAATGCCGGCGGCCTCTCCGCCTTCGCTCTGGCTCGCAAGACCGTCGCCTCATTCCAGCGCGCTGTCCAACTCGACCCGACAGACATCCACGCGAAGGAAGACCTTGCCGAGTTTTACGTTGAAGCTCCGGGTATGGTCGGTGGCGGCAAGGACAAGGCTCGCGCACTTGCTGACCAGGTAGCGGCCAGCGCTCCTTCTCTCGCGCACTGGATCCGCGCGCGCATATTGATGAAGGACAAGAATCTGCCTGAGTCCGAACGCGAATACAAGGAATCCATCGCTGCCAGCGGAAACCTACCCTCCGCCATTCTCGAACTAGCGCGCTTTTACAAGTGGACCGGGCGCAACGACGAAGTGCAATCAACCGTCGCCCGTGCGCTCTCCTCCGAGAAGCGGACCCCTATGGACCTGTTCACGGGCGCCGAACTTCTCGATGGCGCAGGACGCAATTACTCCGGCGCCATCCAGCTTTTGAAAATCTATCTAGCCGGTAAGACCGTAGAAGGCGCTCCCGCTTTCCGCGCCCATTTCCTTGTGGGCGAGATGCTGGAGAAGACAGGAGACCGCGTCGCAGCCGCCGCCGAGTACAAGGCCGCGCTTGCCTTGGCCTCCAACTATCGCCTGGCCCGCAACGGACTCAGTCGACTTGCCAGGTAATAAAACGCAGAACTGCCGGGCCGTTAAGCAGGAGAAGGCGCTTGCTTATTGGCTCAGCGACTTAGTAGCTTAGTAGCTCGCAGCAAAAGGTGACGTGATGCGACTCGATTCGCGATTTCGACGGACTATTTCTCGCATGCTCATTGCGCTTGCCGCGGCTGCGCTTTGTACTGCGCCCGCCGCCGCGCAGCAGATCACGTTCAAACAGGCCATCGACCTCGCGTTAAAGCGCAGCGGCATCATGGCCATCGCCGCAGCAGACCAGGTTCGCGCGCACGAGAATTACGTGGAGCTCCGCAGCGCCTACATCCCCTCGGTCACGCTCGGCTCAGGACTCGGCTACCAGGTTGGCGTTCCTCTCGCCACGGCCGGTTCAGCGCCTTCCCTTTTCAATATCACCACACAGCAATTCATTCTCAACTTCGCACAACACGATTTCATTCGCGCCGCCAAGACCGAGTGGAAGGCCAGCGATCTGGACATGCAGGACAAGCGCAACCAGGTCATCATGGATACTGCCATCCTCTATAGTGAGCTCACCACGGTGCTGGGCAAACTGCGCTCCCTGCACGAGCAGCAACAGGCGGCGACGCACTCCGAGTTCATCAGCTCCGAACGCCGCAAGGAAGGGCTGGAAAGCGAGCTTGATGTAAAGCGCGCCCAGTTGACGCGCGCAAAAGTGGCGGTTCGCCTGGCGCAATCGGAAGGCGATGCCGACGTCCTGCGCGACCGTCTCTCCAAGCTGATGGGCGTTCCCGCTGCCGGCCTCGAACTCGACGAGAAGTCGCTCCCCGGCGCTCCCGAAGTTCATCAGGATGCCGACCTCGCAAAGATTGCGGCTGCCATCAGTCCTGTAGCCTTGCTCTCCGACGCCCACGCTAAAGCAGCGGAACTGCGCGCCCGCGCCGAAGGACGCGTGCTATTCCCCTCCATCGATTTCGGTACGCAGTACGCCCGGCTGGCAAGCTTCAATAATTACGACGAGTTCTATCGCAAGTTCACCAAGAACAACTACACCTTTGGCGCCGAGATCCGTTTCCCCATCCTCAACTTCGCGCAACGCGCCCGCGCAGCATCCGCACGCGCAGAAGCAGTGAAGGCCAAGAGGCAGGCAGACGACGTTCGAGCGCAGATATCGTCCGACACGCTTCGACTGCAACGCAGCGTTCGCCAGCTCTCCGCCATGCGCGACGTCACACGACTCGAGTACGAGATCTCTTTCGGAAACTTCGGTGCCGTGCAGACCAGGATTCAGTCAGGAGGCGCAACCTCTGCTGACTACGAACAGGCTCGCATCGATACCGGAGACAAGTACGTTACCTACCTCGATGCCAATCTCGACCTTTATCGCGCGCAGGTGCAACTGATGCGCGCCACTGGAGAGTTGGAGAACTGGATCGCAACCGTTCCCAAACCGTGAGATAAATTTGTAATGGGGTAATTACTAATTGGGTAATTGAGAGTCAAAAGCAAAGGCCACCGCACCCGCGATGGCCTTTGACTTTCAATTTACCCAATTACTAAATTACCCACTTACCAATCTTTCTCTCACCCGACAACAACTTCCTCCAACTGCTCGTCCTCGTCGCTCTCGCGTACCTTCTTCCTCTCCAGGACTTCCACAACAGCGTAAGTTCCGAAGATAACGATGATGGTGTCGATGGGGTGCCGGTAATCCATACTTGGATGCGTGAAGTAATACACCATCGGGAAGCAGAGGATGCCGATAAGGAGCGGCATGAAATCGCGCCCAATCCCGTTCTGTCGCGCGAAATGGAAGCCCGTTAACAGCAGAAACGTCATGGTCGCGCTGAAGATGACATTGGGAATATGGAAAGGTTCGTCGGCCAGGAACTTGCTGTCCAGCGACCAGAATCCCGTCCACGTGTATACAAAGCGGCGCACCGTAAGCCACGCAAAGAAGCCCGGATGCTCGCTGATGAACTGCTTCGTCTGCACTTTCTTGGCATCCATGTAGCGCAATTCGCCAAGCTTCTCCCACTCCGCGAGCTCGATAGGACTGTTCGAAGGATGCGCCGAGTCAGGCGTCACGTCCGATGTATCGCCATTGTTGCCGACGTGCATCTCCAGCCAGAAGTTATCGCGCAGCGGAATGAATTTTCCGAAGACGACATAGTTCCTCACTACCCACGGCGACATGATCACCCAGAAAACCAGCGAGGCCATCACCGCACGCATAAACCACTTCTGTCCGTCCTTGTGGTGGCGGTACGCAACCCACAGTCCCAGGAACGGCAGCGTGCCCACCATCGCCGGACTGATCAGCGCGCCTAGCCCCCACAGCGCGCCCCATCCAAACCACTTCGCCGTCGTCGGCGATTCCGCCAGTTCCAGTGTGAACCACATGATGAAGCTGAACAGCATCGTGGTCAGCGTGTTCTCCCAGATGCGTCCTGCCGAAAGGTAAACGGAGTACGGGAAGAACGCCCACACCCATCCCGAATACAGGGCCACGCGACGGCCAAAGAATCGACGCGCGATGTTCACTACCGGAATGATCGTAACCACGCCGAAGATGCTGTTGAGCGTAAGAATCGCCCAAGCCGAGGCCGTGCTGAACAGGCCAAACACTTTGAAGACGCCCGCCAACAGCACCGGGTATCCGGGCGCCATCCACGCCGTTGGGCCAGACGGTTCAAAGAGCGGAGAGCTGAAGCCGCTTCCCTCAAATAGCGAGCGCGCCACGCGTCCCATCTCCCACCCAAACTTCCAGTGGTCGAGAATGGGATTCAAGTGATTGGTGACCATGAACGCCACCACCACGAGGCGCAGCAACAACCCCGCCGCCATCATGAAAAAAACAGCTTTCCTCATGCTTGTCATTCGATCCAAGCTGTCAGCCTTCCCCTAAATCTTTGATTGTGACTCGGGCTAATTAGATGGTCATTCTAAAGTTAACGCCGCCAGTAAAGCAACGAATCCATCAACTCTCAGGAACCGATTCATGACCATCTTGCCAATACTCGGCCACCAAATGGGCCAAGACCAGCGGTCGTGTAATCGCGAGCACTCACTCCGGCTTTGTTGACACTGAACATGGTTTCAGCATACCTTAATTCGCAGCTTTATCGTTTGCCCCCAGTTCGACGGGCTTCCGAGGTTTCCGAATCTCTGCAATGGAGATGTTCCCATACAAGACGTCCCTTTCATACGCTCCCATACTTAACGTACTGAGGAGAAGGAGAAAGCATGAGAAAGCAGGGATGGTTGTGGGCAGTATCCTTGTTACTGTTCACGTCAATGGGTTGGGCCCAGGCTACTGGCCCCGACAAGGTTTGCGAGATCAACGTTACGACGCCGAAGCCCGGAGGCGCAAAGCAGTTCGAGGAGGCGCGCAAGAAGCACAACGTATTCCACCAGACCGAGAAAGACAAAAACTCGATCATGATTTGGGACATTTCGACAGGCCCCGCCAGCGGGAGCTATCTCACCGCCACCTGTGGCCTTACCTGGAAGGACATGGACGGCCACGACGCGTTCGATAAGCGCGATGCGGCAGACCGCCTCCTCACCATGGCTCCAACTGTCGCCACCAACCAGGCGTCGTATTACATCCTGCGGCCCGACCTCAGTACAGCGCCTGAACAGGCTGCACCGGCAAAGATGATGACGGTCGTGCATTACTTCGTCAAACCCAGCGGAATGGTGCAATTCACCGATGCCATCAAGCGGATCAATGCGGCGATCGAGAAGACCAAATACGCCGCTAAACCATCGCGCTGGTATCAGCTTGCCAATGGCGGCGAGGGCCCGCACTACGTCCTTGTCACCGATCGCGGTTCTTGGGCCGATATGCAAGGACCAGAACAGACTATGGTGGACATGCTTAAGCAGGCCTACGGGAACGAAGACAAAACTCTGCAGACCTTGCGGGAATCCGTCGATCACACCGTTTCCGAGATGTTGGATTACCGCGGGGATCTGAGCTACTTGCCTGCGAAATAGCAGCTCGCGTCGTTCGTGGGTGGCCCGTTCAAGCCCTCTTTTGGCTTGAGCGGGGATTTTCCTGCTCTGCTGGAGTTCGGCAAGCAGATGACGGAATTCGTTAGCCCACCACGGCAGTGGTGGGTACGCGTCCATTAGCCGTCGTGTTCGTTTCAAGTGCCGTGGGCACGACTTTCGTTTCAAGTGCCCTAGGCACGCCCCGAGCTTAGCCCCGGGTGCAACCCGGGGTCGAGAATCGCGCGCAGCGCAACCGCTCTGCCGAAGGCCCGCGAAATACAACAGCCCGCATCTTTCCTATCCAGACTTCGCGATAGGCTAGCCTTCCGCTCCTCCGACATCAAGAGGGAGATTGCCCCGCAGCTTTAGCCTGTGGCTCCGTAACCGGAAGGGTCACGATAAACGTTGTTCCCGAGCCACCTGCGGTGGTGTCGCTGTGAACGGAGATGTGACCATCATGATCATTGACGATGGTCTTCGTCACCCATAGTCCAAGACCGGTACCTACATCCGCTTTTGTTGTGAAGAACGGATCGAAAATCCGGGGTAAGTGATCTTTCGCGATTCCGTGCCCGGTGTCGATGAAGCTAAGCTCCACGGTCATATCCTCGCCCATGCCGGGAACAGTCCCGCACACAGTGAACGTTCCCCCTTGTGGCATGGCATCAATGGCATTTGTAACGAAGTTGCTGACTAGTTGGCGGAATTGGGTGCGAATCACATGAACGTATATATCTGTTGACACTTCGTTGCGAACTTCTACATCGTTGTTCCTCGCGCGGCTTGCATAGATCTTCAGCACGGACTCAACACATTCTCTGACGTTAACTGCCGTGCGGAAGTTCGTGCCCTTGTGGAACGACAACGTCTGCTTGGTAAGCTCCGCTGCACGTCCCAACTCGGACTGTGCAGACGCAACATAGTCCTTAGATGTAGCGCTGAGGTTGGGATCTTTTTCGACCAGGTAAAGTAGATTCGAAACGGATTCCAGCGGGTTATTGATCTCGTGGGCAATCGTAGAAGCGAGCCGACCCACGCTGGCAAGTTTCTCAGAACGCAGCAGGGCCGATTGCGTGGCTTTGGTTTCCGTAATGTCACGGAAAACCAGTACCACGCCTTCGATGCCGTTGGCGCCTCTTATAGGAGCCGCACTGTCGTCGATCGGAATTTCTGAGCCGTCTCTGCGGATCAATAACGTGTGATTTGCCAATCCCACGATGCGGCCTTGCTCCAAAACTTTACGAACGGGGTTGGGCACGGTTGCGCGCGTGGTCTCGTTCACTATTACGAATATGGTTTCTAGCGGCAGTTTGTAGGCTTCGTCGAGCTTCCACCCCGTCGCATGTTCCGCCACCGGATTCAGGAAGGTGACGCGTCCCTCGGCATCGGTTGCAACGACGGCGTCGCCAATGCACGTGAGCGTAACGGCGAGCCGCTCTCGCTCAAGATCGACCTTCAGTTGTAGCTCTCCCGCCGCTCCTACGAAGGCGGAAACGATGACACCTATCACCGCGAACACGCTTATCCGCACGACGTCATCTGTCGAGAGCACCCTCAGCGACACAAAAGGCGGGCTTGCCAGCGCATTAACGAGAACGCTTACCCCAACCGCAACGAAGCCTGACCTCATTCCTCCGAATAGACTAGAAAGAAAAATAGCCAGGGTGAACATAGGAAAGAACGTGTCGCGGCTGAAGCTGGTTACAAGAGCAGTGATAGGCGTAGCGAACAAAGGCAACAACAAGGCAACAAGATAACGTTGCCACCGGGGGCGCGCACTTGCAAAGCGCGCAAGGCTGCCCAGTGACAGGCATAAAGACTCCAAATACTCAAGGAAAGCAAAACAGAATGTTATCAGATTCAGAGTGGATCGGCAATCCGGGCCAAGCCGCGATATATCTGACCCAATGACTCAAATGACTAAATCTTCCCTACTCATACCGCAGCGCTTCTGTAGGCTGCAAATTCGATGCCCTGCTCGCCGGCAAATATCCGAACAGCACACCCACCGCGCACGACACCACGAACGACACCGCGATGGACGCCATCGAGATGGGAATCTTCAACGCAATGTCTGAAGGGATCAGCGGCTCGGCAATGAACTTGATGCTCACCGCGATGAGGATTCCCACGATCGCGCCCACTCCGCTGATGATGAACGCCTCGGTCAGGAACTGGTAAAGGATCTCCTGCCGCTTCGCCCCAACGGCTTTACGTAAACCAATTTCGCGCGTGCGTTCCGTCACCGTTACCAGCATGATGTTCATGATGCCCACGCCGCTGATGACCAGCGCAATGGAACCAACCAGAAGCAACACGGCCGTCAACGCCAGCGAGATCTTTCTTGCCGCGTCCAATATCGACGACAGATTTTGCACCACGTAAACCGCGCCCTGGTGGTGACGCGACTCCAGCAATTTCTGCATTGAATTCGTTACTTCGGGTACGCTGTCCGCCGTGTCTGCCTGTGCATAGAGGACTTTCAGGAACTCGCTGCCGTTGTAATACTTGATCAGCGGGAATGGAATGATCACGGATTCAGACGTAATTTCCGATTGCCCGAAGGTCGCTACGCGTTCACGGAAGACGGCTATGACCGTGAAAGTCAATTCGCCCACGCGCAGGTTTTTCCCAACCAACCCCTGCCCTTGTGGGAATTTATTCGCAAGCTCCTGCGTTATCAAACACGCCTTGCTTGCGTTCTGCATATCGACCTGGTCGAAGAAACGGCCTTTCAAGATAAGCAGATTGCGGATTTTCTGGAATCCCTCGGTTACGCCGATGAGCGCTACCGGCCGTTCTTTTCCATTCACCACGACGGCCATCTGCATGTCGTGCACGCCGGCAGCTTCCACCACGTGCGGCATCGCCTTTGTGGCCTTCAGGTCTTCCAGCGTGATCTCGTCGCTCAAATTGCGTCCCTGGTTACCGCCCACGTAATAGGCATAAACAAGGTTGGAACCCACGCCCTCGATCTGGGCCATTACATAGTTCTTGCCGATCAGCGCGATGGTGACGACCAGCACGATGCAGGCAGAACCGATCACCACGCCCAACATGGTCAACGCAGCCTTCACCTTGTTGGCGCGCAAAGCCTCCCAAGCAACCCCGAACGTCTCCCGGCTAAAGAGCATGGATTGAGTATAAATGAGTGCTTCGTGGGAGAAGGACTTTTGGATTCTCCATAGTCCGAGCCGAGGAGTAATTTCGAGAGGGTTTCCCCTGACGTCCGACGTCTAGCGTCTAGCGTCAAGCGTCCGACGTCTGACGTCTGCCCCTTAATCCTTCCTCCGCAACACCGGCCTATCTCCATCCTTCTTTTCATCCGTAGATGAGTCCGAAGATGAAGCTGAAGAAGAGGTCTTCTCCGCCGGTTCCCTTCTTCTCAGCGTGGGACGATTCGATTTCTCCGGCGCCAGCCGATTGCGATTCTCCAACATCGCCAATCGCGACTTCACGGCTTCGAATTCGCTGGTATCCACCACGTACTGTTCGCGTGCCGGCAGCAGGGTTTGAATCTCCTCTTGCGCCCGCTTGATGCGGTCTTCCGTCATCGGATGCGTCGCGAAGGCTTTCGCCAGAAAGTTGTGTTTCTTCTTGTCCCCCGCCCGCAGTTTTTCGAAGAACTGAACGAACGCCGCCGGATCGTATCCCGCGGCATATTCGTATTCCAAACCCAGCAGGTCGGCCTCGCGCTCGGCATCGCGGCTGAACTTCAGGTATCCCATCGGCACGGCCAATCCCGCAACTTGCCGGACCGCATACCCTACCGGTCCGCCGACGAAGATCAACGGAATCGACGCGATGTTCCATATCTGGCTCCGGGTCGCATTCTTCGTCGCGTGCCGCGCCGCCACGTGTGCGATCTCGTGCGCCATCACGCTCGCCAGTTCCGCTTCGTTGTCTGCCGCCATCAGCAGTCCCGTATTCACATAGAAGAATCCGCCCGGCAATGCGAACGCGTTGATCTCCTCGTCGTCGATCACCTTGATGGTGAACGGAACCTTTGCATCCGAATTCCGCACGATGTTTTGCCCTACGCGATTCACGTATTCCGTGATCAGCGGATCGGTGATCAGCTTGGTCGATTGCTCTATCTCCGCCGACATCTGCCTGCCCAGCATCATTTCCCTCTCGATGGAATACATATTCATCCCACCGCCGATGCCGCGGTCACCAATCTTTGTGACGTCGTACTTCGTCGAATTCTTTTGCGCAGACTTGTCGCCGAGCTTCGCTCCCACTCTCCATGCGGGATCGACCTCCGGCGATGCCGTTGTCGGATTCATCGCGACCGCTGACGGTGACTCCGTCCCTATCGCCGAAGGAACACTTGTGGCCGCGCCCGCCGAACCGCCCTTGCTTTGCGTCTGCGCATAGCCCGCCGATGCCACCAGGCAAGCGATAGCCAATGCTGCAATCTGTGAGGATTTTCCAACGGAACGAAGGATGCGTACCGACCGGGACAGGACCTGCGGAGACACCACAATGCACCAACTTCTGGGGCCGACGACCAATGCGCCAGAGCCGCGCATTCAATCGTTTACCGCCGGAGCGATAGAGCGTTAGAACCGCCAGACGGTTGCCCTGTTGCCCGCACCTCCTCCCAACTACCTATTTACC
>JBBRZF010000099.1:0-13059 GCA_038236965.1 Terriglobales bacterium
GAACCTGAGCAACGGCACTACCATCCTGCGTACGTCGGACGACAGCACGGTGACGACGATCAAGTCTCCCAAGCTGGGCTCGACGTGTACGACGGGGTGCCAGCTGTTCAATCCGACGTACGTGTTCACAAAACGGATCTAGCCACAGCACGGAACGGAAAAGGGAAGGGCTGGTTCTCGCGAACCAGCCCTTTTCGTTGCGGCAACGAGTGTTCTATGCGGTGGTTGTGCGCTCGGCCCGACGGCGACGGTTGTAGCGCATCGCGATATTCATGTAGACGATTCCGGCGGAGGTCTCGAAGTACATGACCAACGCTTCGGTGTCTTCGCTGCTTTTGAGGCCTTCGTCGGCGCTATGCACCTCGGGGGGATGTATCTTGAAGCGGAAGCCCTGATCGTTGAGCGAAGTGATGGCGTTTCCGATGACGAGGTTAGCGAGTTCCGAGACGGTTTCGCGAACCATGGAATCGGTCTCATCGACCGGCATGCCGGAGAGAGCGGTTGCGAAGGTGGCGGCGGTAGAGGTCTCGAGGTCAAAGATGACGCGGCCTTCAATGTCGCCGCTGACGGCGACGAGGGCGGCCATGCCGTGACGGCGATAGGCCTCTTCCTCCATGCTGAGGTCGCCGACGCGGGTGTTGCAAGCGAGCGTCTGGGCGAGCACGGCGTCGGCGGCGTTGATGAAGGGCTGAATCAATTCCATGCGCATTACTGTATATCTCCTGCGCTGGCTGCGCTTCCGGCGACGACCATTGCTTCTTCGCCGAGGACATACTTGATGACCTCGTAAAGGACTTCGGGCTTGACCGGTTTCTGGACGAAGTGACGCGCGCCTTTTTGCAGGGCGGCGACGATGTTTTCCTGGTATCCGACGGAGGAGACCATGACGATGCGGGCGTCGGGATGCTGGCGGACGATGCGCTCAGCGGCCTCGATGCCTTCCATCTGCGGCATGGTGATGTCCATGAGCACGAGGTCGGGCTTGGTGCGGTCGTATTCCGTGATGGCGGTACAGCCGTCGCCCGCCTCTCCCGCGACGAGTCCACCAAATGCCTCGATCATGCGGGTGAGATTCTTGCGTGCGAACACCGAGTCATCCACTACGAGGTAGCGGACAGGCTGTTTATCTTTCGATTTAAGCAGAGCCGGAAATTGCTCCATAACAAAGTTCCTCACATCCATCGGCCCGGTTGAACTCCGGACCCGAAATCTAACCCGCGATCATGCGGGGAAAACGTTATTGCGTATTGGCTCCGGTGCGAGCGCGACCGGCTACGCACTGAGCCTGCAAAGTATTAGCCATGGCATCGAGCGGGACGACGCGGTTTGCATATCCGCGTTCTACCGCAGCCTTGGGCATTCCATAGACGACACAAGAATCTTCACTCTGGGCGACGGTCAATCCGCCAGCCTGTTTGACTGCGCCCATTCCCTCTGCGCCATCTTCGCCCATGCCGGTCATCAAGACGGCGATGCAGTCGCGGCCGAATTCAGTGGCGACCGAGCGGAAGAGAACATCGACGGAAGGGCGGTGTCCGTTGACACGCTCCTCGTCGGAGAGGACGACGATGTCGCCGAGTGGCATACGACGCACCTTGATGTGGCGGTTGCCGGGGCAGATGAGAACGCGTCCGGCAAGCAGCATGTCGCCGGATTGCGCTTCCTTGACTTCGACGGAACAGCACTCGTCGAGACGGCGAGCGAAGAGTTCGGTGAAGCCTTCGGGCATATGCTGGACGACGACGATGGCACCGGGAAAGTCAGCCGGAAGTTGCGAAAGCATGTACTGCAAAGCGTTGGGCCCGCCGGTGGAGATTCCGATGGCAACGGTCTTGACCGGAGGCTGTCGGCGCTCCAGTTTGCGCTTGTTGGCCTTGGCGGGAATGAAATCCAATTCGTGCACGTTGGGGCTGACCTTGGTTCCGGCAGCGGCCTTGATCTTGGATATAAGTTCGCCGGCGATCTCGTCCATTTGAGCGGACAAGACATCTTTGGGCTTGGCCACGAAATCGAATGCGCCGTGCGAGAGCGCTTTGAAGGTTGTCGACGCGCCCTGGGTGGTGTGGGAGCTGACGACGATGACGGGAATCCTGTATCGCTTGGTGATCTCCTTGAGCGTGGCCATTCCGTCCATGCGAGGCATCTCGAGGTCGAGGGTGATGACGTTGGGCTTGAGTTCCTCAATCTTGCGCAAAGCGAAGGTTCCATCCATGGCGGTACCGACAACCTGTATGGAAGAATCGCGCTCAATGATCTGAGGAATAAGTTTCCGCATGAGGGCGGAATCGTCTACTACGAGAACTCGAACTGGCTGCCTCATACTGTGGCCCCCGCTACCAAACGGCCATCATTACCCAGCATGGCTGCGCGCCCGAGGCGTTCCACCACGGCTGAAATATTGAGAATGAGGACGACGGTGCCGTCACCCAGGATGGAAGCGCCGTTGACGAGTTCGGTAGCCACAATCTGATCGTCAAGCGCCTTGATGACCAGCTCTTCTTCGCCCTTCAATCGGTCTACGACGAGGCCGAATTTACGGTCGGCCATGGCGACGACGATGATGAAGAGGCGTTTTCCTTTTTGTCCGGAGGCTCCGGGCACAAGCTTATTGAGACGGACGAGGGTAACGACCTCATCGCGCATCTGCAGCACTTCGTGATTGTCAACGACGTGGATGTCGGATTCGGAGGCGCGCGCAATCTCAAGCACGGAACCGAGCGGCACAGCGTAGAGGCGCGAGTTCACGTGGAAGAGCAAGGCCTTGATGATGGCCAGAGTAAGCGGAAGTCGCAGCCGGAAAGTGGTGCCGACGCCAACTTCGGTATGGATGGAGATGGAACCCTTGAGGCGATCGATGACGGCTTTAACGACGTCCATGCCGACACCGCGTCCGGAGATGTTGGTGATGTGCTCGGCGGTGCTGAGCCCGGCATGGAAGATGAGGTGGAGCACTTCGGTGTCGTTGAGCCGGGCGGCGTCATCCGGTTTGAGGATTCCGCTGGAGATTGCCTTGGCGATGACGGCTTCGCGGTCGATGCCGCGCCCGTCGTCAGAAATCTCAATGACGACCTGGTTGGCCTGATGATAGGCGTTGAGGCGAATGGTGCCTTGCGGCGGCTTTCCGGCGGCGATGCGCTGCTCGGGCGGTTCAATGCCGTGATCGACGGCGTTGCGCACGAGGTGCGTCATGGGTTCGGCGAGGGCGTCGAGAATGGTCTTGTCGAGGTCGGTGTTCTCGCCTTCGAGCACCAGGGCGACATCCTTGTTCTGTTGTTTGGAAACATCGCGCACGACGCGGGGGAAACGGCGGAAGAGCTGCTCGACCGGCACCATGCGGATTTTCATCACGGAACGCTGAAGCTTGTTGAGTACTTGAGCCTGGAAGCCCATGGCATCGGCGAACTTGGATCGCAGCGGGTCTTTTGCGAAACGCTTGCCGAAATCTGCCACGGCTTGCTGGAGCATGGATTTGCTGATGATGAGCTCGCCGACGAGGTCGAGAACGCTGTCGATGCGGTCGGCGTCGACGCGCAAAAGATTTTCAAGAGCGACGGCCTGACGCTCGCTGGCAGCCTTCTCGGCGTCAGTGCGGGGACCGTGGTGGGGCTCGTAGCCGCGTGTCCCCAAAATCGGTGCGGGGTTCACAGGCGCGGGCGCGGGCTCATCCGCAGGCGCAGGGACAGGCGCAGGGACATCGTTGAGGATTCCAAGGAGGTCGTGCTCGGGCTCGGGAGCGGGAACAGGTTCGGAGGCCGCGAGTTGCTCGACCAGGATACGGGAGACGACGGCGGGAATCTTGCCCTTCTTGGTGATCCAGTCGGCTTGGTGATGACTGGCGAGCGCGACTTCGACGAGCTTGACGTCGGCTGAAGGAGTGTCTGCGTCGGGATGCATGACGAGCACGGTACCGACTTCCTGCAAGACGTTGGAGATGAGTTGCAGGGCGGCGGCGCGCATGGGGCAATTGGTATCGATGACGAGAGCGACGTTGTAGACGAGCTGTCCGCGGACGGCGTGCTGCGAAATGACGAGGCGCTCGTATTCAGTCCAGGCGAATTTGGGGAGCAGGGGTTCGTCGCCGGAATCGCCGGTGGGGGCGATGACGGAGCGAATCATCTCGCGCAGGGAATCGCCGGCGGGGGGCTGCATCTCGCCCTTGTAGGCGGCGAGCATGGCGTCGAAAATATCGGCTGCGCTGAGGATGAGTTCCGCGAGATGGGTGTTGGCGGATTTTGCCAGCTCGGGGGTGAGGACATCTTCGAGTTCGTGGGCGAGTTCGCTGAGTTCGCGATAGCCGCAAGCGGCCGAGTCACCCTTGAGGGTGTGGACGGTGCGGCGGATGTTTCGTACGACTTCCGGGTCAGAAGGGTCTCGCTCGAGCACAAGACCTTCATCGTTGAGCGCCTGCAGGAGTTCCTGCGCGCTTTCGAAGAAGATATTGCGGAGTTCGTCTGCCCGTTCGTCGGAAAAGAAGTTCACGAATTAGAAGCCTCTATGCGCTGGTATGCGGTGCCGTTATCGAGATGGATCATGCGGAACTTGTCGGTCAATCCGAAGAGAGACTCGGCGTGTCCGACGAAGAGATAGCCTTCCGGATTCAAGCAGCGCCAGAACTTGTTGACCAGGCGTTTCTGTTCGGCTTCGTCGAAATAGATCATGACGTTGCGACAGAAGATGACGTCGTTACGCTGGGGCAGGAACTCGGTCTTGAGATTGTGAAAA
The DNA here is from genome assembly GCA_038236965.1 of Terriglobales bacterium. Lineage (GTDB taxonomy): Bacteria > Acidobacteriota > Terriglobia > Terriglobales > Acidobacteriaceae > JBBRZF01. The sequence goes on from JBBRZF010000099.1 coordinate 4,723, forward strand.
TCGAAGTGGACGAGTTCCTTGACGTTCTTCTTGATGGCGTAGCGGTCACCTACCTTGTCGAAATAGCGAAGGCGATAGGTGTAGTCGACGGGCTCCATCTGGTGCTCGGGATACATGCCTTCCTGGGCGGCGCGCAGGACGGAATAATTGATGTCGGATGCGAGGATCTCCACGCGCCAGGGGGGCGGGATGAGCGGCTTTGGCGAAGGCATTTCAAAGGGCAGGGGATTGCGCAAGTAGTAGTAGGCCAGCGCGTCGCTGATCTGCATGGCAGCCGTGTAGGGTTCCTGTCCAGTGGAACAACCGGCGCTCCAGAGGCGCAGCGACCAGTCGCGGCGTTCCTGTTTGCGATGGAGTATCTCTTCGAGAATGGTCTTCTGAAAAAGGTCGAGCTGCGGTTTGTTGCGGAAGAAACTTGTCTCGTTGACCGTAAGGTGTTCGAGCAGGGCGGACAGCTCCGTTTTACCTTCGCGGCTGGTGAGCAGCCGGTAGTAGTTATAGAAGGAGTCAAGGCCGCAGATCTTGAGACGACGCTGCAAGCGGTCCTGCAGGAAGTGTGCGCGACGCTCGTCGAAGAACATGCCGCACTCCTGATAGATCAGGGTCTGCAGCAGCTTCAACTCCGGGTCGGTCAAAACGATTGCACTAGACGGTGTGGCCATTCGCGCGTTACCAGCCTTTACTATCGGTTCATGGTGCGCTCGACGACCATCGGGCAAAACACTCGATGGCATCGATGTCCGTAACTTAGAGCACGGGTTTGACCCCGCAAAACACAAGCTATCTAGCGACGGCAGTGGTGTCGGCGACTTCGCCGATACGTTTGAGTTCACCGCGCTGAAGGATCTTGGTGAGATCGATCAGGATGATGAGCCTGCCGCGAAATTTACCTACGCCGGTGACATAGTTGAGTTCGCCCTCTTCGAAAATATTGGGAGGCGGATCGACCTGATCGTTGGGAATCTTCAGGACTTCGCTGGCGGCATCGACGATAAGTCCGACGAGTTTGCCATCGATCTCGCTGACGATGATGCGGTTCTTCTTGTGGCTTGTGATCTCGCGCTCGCGGAAACGCTTGCGGAGATCGATGATGGAGATGATCTTTCCGCGCAGGTTGATGACGCCTTCGATGAAGTCAGGCGAATCGGGCACGGCGGTAATCTCGGGGACGCGCACGATCTCATGCACGAGCGCGATGTTGACGCCGAAAGTCTCGCGTCCGACGCGGAAGCCGACGATATGCAGGTCTTTCGCCATAATGCCCTCGCCTAGGAACGTCCAGCCAATGCGTACTTGGCGCCCTGCAGCTTATGAGTCTCTTCTTCGCGGCGGTTGGCCGCGCCGCGCGCGCCGGCGGTGTCGATGATGAAGCGATCCATGGATTCGAGCATGGAGCGAGCCATCTTGGACATCTGTTCGGCGGAAGCGGCGAGTTCGGTGGAGCCGGAAGTGGATTGCTGCACCATCTCGCGCATGCGCTCCATAGCTCGGACAACGGCTTGCGCGCCGCTGGCCTGTTCTTCCACGGAAGAGTTGATCTCGTGGGTGATCTCGTTGAGGCGCGTGGTGGCCTTGGCGATCTGCGTGGAACCGTGCGATTGCTCGTTGGTGGCGGCGCCGATCTCCTGCGCGAACTTGAAGACTTCGGTGACGACGTTAGAGATCTTCTTCAACGCCATGGAGAGGTCGGTTCCGAGGGTAAGGCCTTCGTTGACGATGGTGGTGCTCTTATCCATGTTTTCAACGGCCTTGCGCGCTTCCTTCTGAATGCTCTGGATAAGCTCGGAAATCTCCTTGGTGGACTGCGCGGATTTTTCCGCGAGTTTGCGAACTTCGTCAGCAACGACTGCGAATCCGAGCCCGTGCTCTCCGGCGCGGGCGGCTTCGATGGCAGCGTTGAGGGCGAGAAGATTGGTCTGCTCGGAGATGTCGTCGATGACTTCGACGATCTTTCCGATGTCGTCTGCACGCTGACCGAGAGCGCCGATGATCTCGGCGGAAGAGCCGATGGTGGTGTTGATGCGACTGAGTCCGTCGGTGGTCTTCTGCATGGTTCCGATGCCGCTCTGCACTTCTTCGCGCGAACGGTTGGAGATGTCGAGGAGGACCTTGGCGGTGTCGGCGACGCGCTGAATGCTGGCAACCATCTGGTCGATGGAGGCAGAAGTCTCGCTGACGCTGGAAGCCTGAATCTGCGTGTTCTTCACCATGTTCTGCACGTTGATGGACATCTCGTGCATGGTGCTGGTGACCTCATCGATGGCAGAAGAGGACTGAACGCTGATCTTGGCGGACTCGTCGGAGGCGTCGGCAACCTGGTTGGAACCGGCAGCGACCTGGGAAGCGGCGTCGCGAACGTTGCGCACCATGCCGCGGAGTCCGGTGGTCATGCCGCCGAAGGCGATGGCCAGGGTGTCGCGCTTGGAGCGAGGCTCAACCTGCACGGAGAGGTCACCACCGGCGATGGCTTCGGAAACTCCGGCCATCTCCTTGAGGTAGAGGACCATGTTGGTGAAGGTTCGAGCCAGTTCGCCGATCTCGTCCTTGCGGTCGATATCGATATTGTGTTCGAGGTCGCCAGAATCGCCGATCTCTCGCGCCACGGAGATGAGGTGCGACAGGGGATCGGTGATGGAACTGGCGGTCCTGAAGGCGATGAACATTCCGAGAATAAGGGCGATGAGGGTTCCGATGATGGAAACGCCATTGTCCCAGGTACGACGAGTGGAAATATTCTCTGCGTTATCGCGATCGACTTTTTCCAGCAGTTCGGTGGAGTTCTTGACCCACTTGGCAGGATCGGCGGTTAGATAAGCGACCTGGAGATCGGCGACGGTTGCGTTGCCGGCATCGACTTCCTTGCGCTTCTCGATCATCTTGGCGGCGAAATTGGAGTCCCAATCGCGCTCAAGGCCTTCCAGCGTGACCAACTGGCTCTTCTGTTCGGCAGTCTGCGACTTAGACTGTGCGTCGCGGATGAGGTCGCCGAGCAGGCTTTCGCCCTTGTGCAGGGTATCGACATCATTGGGGGCGCCGCTGAGCAGGTATCCGTTGAGGGTGACACGGTTGCTCATGACCTGGAAACGGACCTTTTCGACGGCGGAAGCGAGTTCCGTTGCGCGAGTAGCGGCAAATTTGGCCAGCAGATTCACGGAAAAGAGAACCAGCACAATTCCAAGAATGAGTCCGAAGTTAAGGAAGAGCTTTTTGCGAATCGTCATTTGTATAGCCTCCGTCCAAGGGGCATCGGCCCAGTGGATCCGAACCGGCTAGCCATTCGGCTGAAAAGCTTGGCTGCGCGCACCGGTGAGCGCAGCGAGGATATCGGTGTTAGCTATGGAAATTGAATTCGACCACGAGCGTGGATTGCCCTGGGCCGGGTTCGTACTTCCACTTTTTGATTGCTTCCACGGCGGCGGCTCCCAAAAGAGGATGACCACCGATGAGCCTGGCTTCTTTTACATCACCGCTGGGAGAAACAACAGCCTCAACCTTGACGGTGCCTGCAATACCTGAACGTCGCGCCACATCGGGATAAACCGCAGCCACGCGAGTCTTGACCTTGCGGAATTCTTCCGCGAAGCCACTTACGGGGGACAAGAGCGAAATTGCGACGAACAGGACGGCCATGAGAAGACAAGCAGCGCCCCAGCGTCTGTTTGTATAAGTGCGAATAAACAAAACTTCCTCCAACGATCAAGACACAAGAATGGTGTAAGGGGTAATGCACGGGCAATGCCACGGTGGGCTAGCGAACCAAGATAGTTTCCATAAAGGGAATAGTTATTGTATTCAGCTACTTAGAATGATGATTTAGGTGATGGGAGGGAGAAACCGAGGTAGTTTGGAGGCAAAGACTGTCTCATTGGCAGGTTTAGGAGTGGGTTTTCGTCGCAGTGTGAGACGTGAGACGGTATCAATTGGTTTCTGGTGATGGGGAATTCACTTGACTCAAAATGAGATTCAGCAATACTGGAGCCACCCCCGAGTGAACTAAAGGATACCAAGGCGCGCGCTCATGGAAATGCAGCACACCGCAGGGAGCAATCTGACTCCGAGATCAGAAGAAGGATTCCAGCAGCTATTGCTGGAACTTTCGGCTGCCGCGGCGGGCGGGGCGGAATTCCTCTCGCTGGTTCAATTGTTCCTGGGCCTCACGCGCACCTACTTCAAGGTGGATGGAGTCTTCTGCTGGAAGTTATCGGGAGATAGCCTGGTGGGACTGGCGGGGGAGGGCACGAACGCTTCGCTGTTTCCGAACCAGCGTCTCAAATTGACCGAGCGAGCCGTTGCCGTGGAGGCGGTGCTTCGACGTCAGACTGTGTTTGAGAATGAGATGCCGCAGCATCCCGAATACAGGTTCGCGATGAACGTGCCTTCGGAGGCGATTCTGGCTGCGCCCTTGATGGTGTCCGGAGAAGTGCAAGGCGCGATTGTGCTGGTACACAACACGCCGGGGCAATCTTTTGACCAGGACCTTGCGAGCAAGTTGACCATCCTGGCATTACAGCTTGGAAGCTTCCTGGAGAGCGCGCGACTGATGCGCATTTCCAACGAGGAGCGTCGGCGTTCAGAAGACTTGATGGGTTTGGCGCTGGAGCTAAGTTCGTCGGTACAGTTGCCGGAACTGGTGCAGAGTTTTACGAAGCGCGCGGCGGACATGCTGCATGCGCAATCGGGAGCGTTGGCGCTAACGCGCGGAGCGCTTCTGGAGACCGTGTTCCTGCACAATGCGGCGCCGTCGCACGACAAGACGGTGATGCGACGTCTGAACATCGTCCTTGGCGACCTAGCGCAGCAGACTAAAGAAGATGACGTTTCGGGAGATGCGAAGACGATCCTGGGACGCAGCCTGGCGGAAGCGTTGGGTTGGCGCGACGTGGTGATTGGGCGCTTGAAGTCGGCGGAAACCGAGTTGCTGGGATTGATCTGCCTGGCGAACCGGGATGTGCCGTTCACGGCGGCGGACCGTAATCTATTGCAGGCGCTGGCGGGTCATGCCTCTGTGGCGCTGGATAATTCGCGGCTGTTCACGCGGGTGGCGCAGGCAAACAGCCAATGGGTGGAAATATTCGACGCTATCTCCGATTTCATCGTGGTACACGACGACGACAACCGCGTGCTGCGTATCAATCGCAGTATGGCGGAGTTCATCGGATTGAGGCCGTCGGAATTGATCGGAGTGAATATGCGCGCGCTGATGGCGCTGGCGCAGGAGACGGGGCCAGACCCGTGCCCCTTCTGTCGCACCGAATCGCGCGATGACGAATTCATCCATCCGGTACTGGAACGCACCTACCTTGTTTCCAGCTCAGAAATACGCGGCACGCTCGATGAAGGCATGCAGACCATCCACGTGTTGAAGGACATCACGGACCGTCGCGAGGCAGAGCGGCGCTATCGCGAATTGTTCGACAACATTCAGGAAGGCCTGTTCTTCTCGACGCCGGATGGCCGGTTCATCGAAGTGAATGACGCGCTGGTGCGCATGTTCGGCTACGAGAGCCGGGAAGAACTGCTGCAGGTGGACATTGCACAGGCGCTCTACGTCACGCCGGAGCAGCGAGACGGGTTCCGGAACGCAATCGAACAGAACGGGGCGTTGCGCAATTTCGAAGAGACGCTGAGGCGCAAGGATGGAAGCATCATCTACGCGTTGCAGAATGCGTTTGCGGTCCGCGACGCGCAGGGAAAAACGGTGCAATATCGCGGGCTGATGCTGGACATCACCGAGCTGAAGATGTTCCAGGCGGAGCTGCAACGGCAGCGCGATTTCAACGCGAAGATCCTGAACAATACGCAAAGCCTCATCGTGGTGAGCGACACGGCGGGCTTGATCAGTTACGCGAACCGGCGATGCTACGAGGCGGGGTCGTTCAAGTCTGGCGAGCTGGTCGGTCACCGATTAGTGGAATTGATAGCGACGAACCGGCGTGAAGCGTTCGAAGAGGCGCTTTCCATGACCTTGACGGGGCAACAGGTGGACAACCTGGAACTTCCCCTGACGCGCGGCAACAATGAGCTGGGAAGATTTTCGGTGAACCTGAGTCCGATGCGCGACGAACAAGGACAGGTTTCGTCGATCGTCGTGGTAATGACCGACATCACGGACGCCGCAGTTCTGCAGGCGAAATTGATGCACACGGAAAAACTGGCAGCCGTGGGACAACTGGTTTCCGGCGTGGCTCACGAGGTGAACAACCCGCTGACGGCGATCCTGGGATTCGCCGACCTGCTTTCCGAACAGGAAGATATGCCGGAGACAGCGAAGCGCGACCTTGGCGTGATCATCACGGAGGCGCAGCGCACGAAACAGATCGTGCAGAACCTGTTGAGTTTTGCGCGACAGATGCCGGCGCAGCGTCAGCCGGTGCAACTGAACGGTCTGTTGCAGCGCACCTTGCAGCTGCGTTCCTACGACCTGGCCAACCACGGAGTGCAGGTAGCGGAACACTATGCGCGTCCTTCGCCGGAGGTGATGGGCGATTCTCACCAGTTGCAACAAGTGTTTCTGAACATCTTGAACAATGCTTATGACGCGATCCGCGATGCCGGGCATTTGGGACAGATAGAGATTCGAACGACAGTGACGGGTGGGACGGCGGAAGTGGTGTTCCTGGATAACGGTTCGGGGATAGCGACGCCGGAACGCATCTTCGATCCATTCTTCACGACGAAAGAAGTGGGCAAAGGCACGGGACTGGGGCTGAGCATCTGCTACGGAATCGTGCGCGAGCACGGTGGCGATATCAGCTGCAGCAATCGAGTGGATACGCAGGGCGCGATGTTCACGGTGCGATTGCCGTTGATCGGGACTTCGCCGGCGTTGACGCGGGCAGTGGGGGCGCAATGAACTCAGCAGCAGCTCGGGGGAGACTCCCCATCCTGGTAATAGAAGATGAGCCATCGGTGATGGCGTACGTTCGCGCCGCACTGGAGCGGAACGGATATACGGCGGTCGCGGCAGAGTCTGGCGTTCGCGCGCTGGAACTGCTGGCGGGAGGCGAATTTGCCGGAGTGATATCCGACATGCGCACGCCGGGCGGCGTGGACGGCGCAGATGTTCATGCGTGGCTGACGGCGAACGATCCCTTGCTGGCGGGAAAACTGATCTTCATCACGGGCGATACCGTGAACGAAGAGACTGCGGAGACGCTGAGAAGCACGGGCGTTCCGTTTATAGAGAAGCCATTTCGCGTTCACCAGTTGATAGAGATGGTGACGCACATCATCGGGTCCAAGTAGACGGAGGTAGTCATGACCGAAGACTTTCGCGTGCATTTTTTGATCGTGGATGACCAGCAGAGCATACGCAAACTCTGCGTGACCATCGGAGCGAGTCTGGGGTTCCTCTGCGACGAGGCCGAGAGCGCCGAGGTTGCGCTGGCTTTTCTGGAATCGAATTCGCCGGACATCATCCTGGTGGACCTTCGCATGGCGGAGATGTCGGGGCTGGAATTTCTGGCGAAGGTGAAGAAGATGCTTCCGCGCACGGAAGTGGCCATCATGACGGGCTATGGCTCCATCGAGAGCGCGGTGCAGGCGATGAAGTTGGGCGCCTACGACTACATCACCAAGCCGTTCCGCGTGGAGGAACTGAAATTGATATTGCAACGCATGGCGGAAAAGGTGCGCCTGGTTGCGGAGAACGAATTCCTGCGCGAGCGCTTCAAGACGGAGACGGAGCTGCACGGCATCGTGGGTTCGTCGGCCAAAATACAGGACGTGCTGAGGGTGGTGGCGCGATTGAAAGATACGCGCACGCCTGTGCTCATCACGGGCGAGAGCGGCACGGGAAAAGAACTGGTGGCGCGCGCCATACACTTCCGGGGAACGTTCGCGAAGCGTCCGTTTGTAGCCGTGGATTGTGGCGCGCTGGTGCCGACGCTGATCGAAAGCGAATTGTTTGGATACGAAAAGGGAGCGTTCACTGGCGCGAACAAGGCGCGGCAAGGGTTGTTTCAAGCGGCGAGCGGAGGAACCATCTTCCTCGACGAGATCGGCGAACTTCCACTGGAGATGCAGGCGAAGCTGTTGCGCGTTCTGCAGGACAAGGAAGTTCGTCCAGTGGGTTCGAACGACACGATGAAGGTCGATGTGCGAGTGATCGCCGCCACCAACCGCGACCTGGAACACGCTTACAAGAATGGGACCTTCCGGAAAGACCTTTACTTCCGATTGAACGTGGTGACCGTGCATCTGCCGTCGCTGCGCGAGCGGCGGTCGGACGTTCCCATGCTGGTGCAATGGTTCCTGGACCGCTACGCGTCGGAAGACCAGATAGAGGTGACGAACTCGGCGATGAAGTGCATGCTGCAATACGAATGGCCGGGCAAC